>DASQWY010000114.1:0-3885 GCA_035640005.1 Actinomycetes bacterium | reverse complement strand
GGGGCCTGGCTGGCGGCCGCTCGGCCCGTTCGCGATCCCCCACGGGCAGACCTACGGCTCGGGGCCTTCCAGCCGGCCGGGCATCTCCGGGCGGGTGTCGTCGCTGGCGGTCGACCCGCGCGACCCGGCCCACCTGCTGGCCGGCGCCGCCGCCGGCGGCATCTGGGAGAGCCGCGACGGCGGGGCGAGCTGGCTGCCCCGCGGCGACCGGCAGCCGTCGCTGGCGATCGGGGCGCTCGCCTTCGACCCGAGCCGCCCGGCGGTGGCATGGGCCGGCACCGGCGAGGCCACCCTCCCCGACCGCGGGGTCGGGCTGCTGCGCTCCGGCAACGGCGGCGCCAGCTGGCGACTGCACGCCAGCGGCGGGTTCGTGGGCAGCGGCTTCCACGCCCTGGCCGTCGACCCGGCCGACCCGGGCCACCTGCTGGCGGTGACCACCACCGGGCTGCACGAGTCGACCGACGCCGGCGCCTCCTGGGCGCCGCGCCTGGCCGGCGCGTACGACCTGTCGCTGGCCGGGCGGGAGGTGCTGGCCGGCGGCCGCGACGGGCTGCACCGCTCCGCCGACGGCGGCGCCAGCTGGCAGCGGGTGCCGCTACCGGGCGGGCCCGCCGCCTACGAGCGGGTGGCGGTCTGCCACGCCCCCTCCCACCCCGCCGTCGCCTGGGTGTTCGCCGCCGGCGGCGGCGTCGGCCACCTGTGGCGGCGCGGGCCGGCCGGCGGGCCGTTGGCGTTCGAGGAGCTGAAGCCGCCCGCCGACCTCAACTCCAGCCGCGCCTGGTACGACTGGTGCGCCGCGGTCGCCCCCGACGACCCGGAGGTCGTCTGGCTCGGCGCCATCGACCTGCACAGGGGGACGCGCGGCCCGGGCGGCGCGCTCGCCTGGGCGACCGTGTCGGCCAGGCCGTCCGGCGACAGCATCCACCCCGACCAGCACGCGATCGTGTTCGCCCCCGACGACCCGGCGGTCCTCTACGTCGCCAACGATGGCGGCGTGTACCGCTCGCCGGACGCCGGCGCGAGCTGGCGCTCGCTCCACAAGGGCCTGTGCGTCAGCGAGCCGGCGCGGCTGGCCGCCCATCCCGAGCAGGAGGCGTTCCTGCTGGCCGGGGCGCGGGCCGGCGGGACCCTCCGCTACGAGGGTGGCGAGGTCTGGACGCGCGTGGCCGACGGCGACGGCGGCGACTGCGCGGTGGCCCCGGACGCCCCGCACCAGCGATGGCACGGCTCCGACGGCATCGGCCTGGAACGGTCGGAGCGGGGCGGCTGGGGCTCCTGGACCCAGGCAGGTCCGCCCGTCCCCGACGGCTACGACGCCCTGCCGTACCCGCCGCTGGCGGTCGGCGGCGGCCTGGTGGCGCAGGCCGGGGTGAGCGTGCTGCTGTCGGCGGACGGCGGCCGGGACTGGGTCGAGGTGCCGCTGCCGGCCGGCAGCGGCCGGGCGAGCACCCTGGCGGTCGCCGGCCCGGCCCTGGTCTGGGTCGGCACCGAGCGCGGGCAGGTCGTCCGCCTCGACCTGGCCGGCGGGCGCTGGACGGCGAGCCGCCGCGCGTCGCCCCGGGACGGCTGGCTCTCCGGCCTGCTGGTCGACCCGGCCGGGCCGGAGTGGCTGTGGGCCACCTCGACCAGCCCCGGCGGCGGCCGGGTGTTCCGCTCCGACGACGCGGCCGCGACCTGGACCGACCGCTCGGCCGGGCTCCCGCCCGTCCCGGTCAACGCCGTGGCGGCCGACCCCGACCGACCCGGCACCGTGTTCGTCGCCGCCGACGTGGGCGTGTACCGCTCCGGGGACGCCGGCGCCAGCTGGGCGCCGTTCGGCGAGCTGCTGCCCAACGCGCCAGCCACCGACCTGGCCTTCCACCGGCCGACCCGGCTGCTGCGGGTCGCCCTGCAGGGCCGGGGGGTCTGGGAGGTGGCCGTGGACGCGGCGGCCACCGCCGGCGCCGAGCCGTACCTGCGCTGCAGCCGGGCGGACACCGGCCGGCGGCGGCCGCCGGCAGCGGGCGTGGCCGAGCCGTTCGACCTCGACCAGACCGTCTGGTGGTGGCAGTCCCCGGACGTGAAGCTCGACACGCCGCCGTGGCGGGGCGGCGACCCCTCCGCCGTCGACGCGGAGGCCTTCGCCGACGACCACGGCGTGGCCGCGGCCGGGCTGCTCGACCAGGGCGGCCTGCTGGTGCCGGGCCAGCCGGCGCGGGTGTTCGTGCAGGTCCACAACCGCGGCGCCCGGCGGGCGGAGGGCGTGTGGGTGCGGGTGTTCCAGGCGCCGGCGGCGCTGGCGGCGCCCGACCTGCCGGCCGGCTTCTGGGAGGGCTTCCCCGACAACCGGCCGCCGGCGGGCTCGCCCTGGCAGCCGGTCGGGCCGGCGGCGTCGCTCGGCGTCGAGCCCGGCCGCGCCCGGGTCGCCGCCTTCGCCCTCCAGGTGCCCGCCACGGCGGCCGCCAACGCCTGCCTGCTGGCGGCCGTGGCCGCCGAGGGCGAACCGGCCGCCCTGCCCGACGGGCCGCTGGCCGCGGTGGTCGCCGCCAGCCGGCGCTGCGCGCCCAAGAACGTGACCGTGCTGCGCCCGCCGGCCGCCGGCGCCGCCCCGGTGCGCGCCCTGCGGCTGGACCTGTGGGGCTCGGCGGCGGGCGGGCCGTTCACGATCGCCGGCGATCAGCGCGCCACCGAGCTGGTGGCCGCGCTGCTGCTGCCCCACCCGCTCGCCGCGCTGGCGCGCGCCGCCGGGCTGGAGGAGGTCGGGCTGGCCGGCTGGCGGCCCGATCTGGTCGGGGTCGTGCGGCAGGACCCGGGCCTGGCCGGGCGGCTGGAGCTGTCCGCCGCCTTCCGCCCGCCGGCGGCCGGGCGCTGGCTCGACCGGGTCGCCCTCGACCAGGCCGCGCCCGAGCCGCTGGTGCTGCTGCTGGCCGAGCCCGGCCGGCCCGGCGGTGGCTCGCTGCTGCAGCTGGCCGCGGACGGACGCGTGGTCGGCGGGCAGACGCTGGTCGTCCTGCCGGAGCCGCAGCCGGCATGAGCGGTCGCCTCCTCGAACCTGGTGTGGCATGGTTGCCGGGTCGCCGAGTCGTGGGAGGTCGCAGCCGCAGGTGCCGGTCGCGCAGGTCGAGGGCTTGAGCAAGCGGTACGGGCCAATCCGGGCCCTGGACCGGGTCGACGTCGCCGTCGAGCCCGGCTGCACCGGCCTGGTCGGCTCCAACGGCGCCGGCAAGTCCACCCTGATCAAGCTGCTGCTCGGCCTGCTCGCCCCGGACACCGGCCGGGCGATGGTGCTCGGCCACGACGTGGCCGCCGACCCGCTGGCGGTGCGCGCCAAGGTCGGCTACCTGCCCGAGGGCCAGTGCCTGCCCGACGACGTGACCGCCGCCGACTTCGTCGCCTTCATGGCCCAGCTCGGCGGCCTGCCGCCGCGGCCGGCCCGCGAGCGGGCGGCGGAGGTCTGCTACCAGGTGGGCCTGGACGAGGAGCGCTACCGGGCGATCGGCGGCTTCTCCACCGGCATGCAGCAGCGGGTCAAGCTGGCCGCGGCGCTGGTGCACGACCCCGAGCTGCTGCTGCTGGACGAGCCGACCGACGGCATGGACCCGCAGGGCCGCGAGGACATGCTCGACCTGATCCACCGGGTCCGCGGCGAGCTCGGCATCGACGTGCTGGTCTCCACCCACCTGCTCGGCGACGTCGAGCGGGTCTGCGACCGCGTGGTGATGGTCCACGCCGGCCGGGTGCTGGTCCAGGGGCCGATCGCGGCGGTGGCCGGCACCACCGAGCCGGGCTTCGGCGTGCAGCTGGGCGACAACGGCCCGGCGGTGCTCGAGGCGCTGGCGGCGGCCGGGCTGCAGGCCCGTGCGGCCGGGGAGGAGCTGCTGGTGCAGGGGCCGTCGGACCGCATCC
>DASQWY010000113.1:0-15988 GCA_035640005.1 Actinomycetes bacterium | reverse complement strand
CCACCTGAGCGGAGGGGGCGTTGGGGTGCTCGCTCACCCGCAACAGCAGGCGGAGTTGGCGCGCCAGCATGCCGAGCAGCCCCAGGACGTCCTCACCCTGCGCCAGCAGGGCGTCGAGGTGGCCCAGCGCGGTGGCCGCGTCGCCGGCGAAGACCGCGTCGGTCAGCTCGAACACGCCCCGGTCGGCCGTCTGGGTGAGGAACTCGGCGACGTGCCTGGGCCGCAGCGGCTCCGGCGGCGGCACCGCCACGTGCAGCTTCTCCACCGCGCCGGCCAGCTCGCGCAGGTCCTGGCCGACCGTGTCCAGCAGCGCCGCCACCGCCGCCTCGTCGGCCTTGCGGCCGAGCCGGCGGACCTCCGCCCGCAGCCAGCTCGCCCGCTCCGACGGCTTCAACCGCGCCACCAGCACCGTGGCCGCCTGGCGCTGCACCTCCTTGAAGAAGCGCCCCTGCCGGCCGGTGCCGGCCGCGCGCAGCACCACCGCCGCGCCCGCGTCCGCGTCGGCGGCCAGCGCCAGCACCGCGTCACGGGCCGTCTGGTCCAGCGCGTCCGCCTCCTGGACCACCACCACCCGGCCACCGCCGAACAGCGACGGGGTCGCCAGCCCCATCGCGAACCCGTCCGGCAGCGCCCCCGCCCGCACCTCCTCGACGCTGGTCCCCGGGCCAAGCCGCTCGATCGCGGCCGCCACCGCCTCGGCCACCACGCGCTCGGCGAGCAGGTCCTCCTCCCCGAGGACGAGCGTGATCGGCACCGAGCCAGGTCGAGCGGGCATCCCCGGATGCTACTGGAGGCCGGCAACATGCGGTCGCCGGCCGGGCGGCACGACCCAGCGGTGGCCCTGGCCGGTCACCTCGCCGATCCGGTCGAACGCCGGGTCGGCGTGCAGCACGACCAGGCCGGCCAGCTCGGCCGCGACGGCGACCAGCAGCGCCGCCGGCCCGACCTCGCCGTGCCACCCACGGCGGGCGAGCAGCGCCTGCACCTCGGCGGCACGGCGGAAGCACCCTCCCCCACCGGCACCTGGCGGTAGGCGGCGCCGAGCTCGCCGAGCAGCTCACCGTGGCCACCGCCCGGCGCGGCCGCGCCGAGCTCCAGCAGCGTCAGCGAGCAGAGCGCCAGCCGGCCGCCCAGCAGCAGCGCCTCCAGCCGGTGCCTGGCCGCCGGCTCCGGCCAGCGGGCCAGGGCGCTGCCGTCCACCAGGTGGTCCACGGTCAGCCCCATGCGCGGGGCCTCGCCTCCTCCCGGTCGCCGGCGGCGGCCATGCGGGCGGCATGGCGGCGCCGGGCGTCGGCCGCGACCACCTCGGCCAGCGCCCGCCCGACCGTCTGCCTGATCGTCCGGGTGCCGAGGATCGCTCGCGCCCGCTCTAGCAGCTCCCGGTCGATCTCGACCAGGGTCTTGCTCGCCATCATCACCTCCTTGTCGCTGCGGGTGGCGGCGGCCCGCCCGGGCCGCCGGCGGCCGCCGGGGCTTCCCTGGGGCCCGCGGTGGGTGGGCCGCGCCCGGCCGGGCGGGGCGCGACGCGGCGGGCGCGGCGCCGGACCGCCAGGGTGAGCGCGACCGCGAGCAGGGTTGGGACCGCCCGGGTGGGGCCGGTCAGGGTGGTGGACGCGCCGGGGAGCTCGGCCGCCCAGCGGGCGACCGCGATCAGGCCGGCGAGGAACGGTTGGGCCAGCCGGCAAGCGAGCGCGGCGAGTGGCGGCGCGACCGGTTCGGCGGCCGCGGCGACCGCGCCCAGGAGCATGGGCGGTCCGGCGAGCGGGAGCCCGGCGAGGTTGGCGGGCAGCGCGGCCGGTGTGGCGGTGCCGAGGGTGGCGGCGATCAGTGGCAGGGCGGCCGCCTGCGCGCCGAGGGTGATGCCGGCGGCGCTGCGGAACCGTTCGGGGATCCGGCCGGGCAGCGCCCGGGCGACCGCCGGGCCGAGCCAGAGGACGCCGGCGGTGGCGGCGACCGACAGCTGGAAGCCGAGCTGCTCGGCCAGGGCGGGGTCGGCGAGCAGCAGCAGGGTGGTGGCCAGGCAGAGGGCGCGGCGGCCGCCCGGCCCGCGGCCGCCGGCCATGCCCAGCAGCACCAGGACGGCCATGACGCCGGCGCGCAGTACGCTCGGTTCCCAGCGGGTCAGCAGCACGAAGCCGGCGACCAGAGCCGAGCCGATGGCGGCGAGCGGCCGGCGGCCGGCGCCGAGGAGGGTGGCGGCGCCGAGGCCGGCGGCCAGGACGACGGCGAGGTTCTCGCCGCTGACGGCCATCAGGTGGGTCAGGCCGGCGGCCCGGAAGGCCTGGTCGAGGTCGACGGGGAGCAGGGAGGTGTCGCCGAGGCCCATGCCGGTGAGCAGTCCGGCCTGCTCGGTGGGCAGGGTCTCCTGGGCGCGCCGGCGCAGGCCGGCGCGGACCGTCTCGCTGGCCCGCAGCAGGCGGCTGCGCGGCGGGTCGCGCGCCTCCAGGAGCGGGTGGCGCAGGGTGACCGGCGGGTGGCCGCCGAGGCGGTCGGGGTGGGGCGCCGGGCTGGGCCGGGCGCGCAGCCGGAGCCGGTCGCCGGCGGCGAGGGGCGGCCCGCCGGCCGGCGCGGCCGGGAGCACGACCGTGGCGCGCTCGCGGGTCCGCCAGGCGCGGTCGCCGGCGGTCACGCGGTCGACCGAGAGGGTCAGCGAGCGGGCGCCGCCGCGCAGCGGTCGCGGCTCCTCGGCGACGGTCGCGTGGACCTCGACCGTGCCTGGGGTGCCGGCGAGCGCGGGCAGCAGGCCGTCGTGGACGGCGGCGGCGCGTAGGCCGGCGGCGGCGGCGCCGGTGGCGAGGGTGGCGAGGGCGAGCACCCCGGCGGTGGCGTCCCGGGTTGGCCGGCGGTCGTGGGACCCGCGGGCGGCGGCGAGCAGGGTGGTGGCTGCCAGCGCGGCGGCGAGCGCGGAGAGCGCGGCGAGCGCCCAGGCGGCGGTGCCCGGCCGCGCCCGCATTGGCTCGGGCAGCGACCCCAGCCGCGCGCCGAGCAGGACCCCGGCGGCCGTCGCCGCCGCCAGGCTGACCGCGTCCGGGTCGGGGTCGCGGGCGCCGGGCGGCGGGCCACCGCGGCGCCGGCCGGGGTCGGGGTCGCCGGGAACCGTCATCCGACCGTCACCAGGTCCTTGAGCTGCTCGAAGCGGCGCTCGCCGATGCCGGGCACGTCCTGGAGCTGGGCGACGGAGGTGAAGGGGTGCTGGTTGCGGTAGTCGATGATGCGGGCGGCGGTGACCTCGCCCACGCCGGGCAGGGTGTCGAGCTGTTCGGCGGTGGCGGTGTTGAGGTCGAGCGGGCCGCTGGTGGGCGCGCCCGGGGCTGGGCCGGCGGCGGCGGGTGGGGCGAGCGCCTCGCCCGGGGCGGGGATGCGGATCTGCTCGCCGTCGACGACCTTGCGGGCGAGGTTGACGGCGTCCAGGCGGGCGCGGGCGGTGACGCCGCCGGCGGCGCGGATGGCGTCGGCGACCCGGCTGCCGGCGGGCAGGTGGACCAGGCCGGGGTGGCGCACGCGGCCGACCACGTCGACCGCGACCTGCTTGGCGGTCGCCGCTTGGGGCGCGGCGGCGGGCAGCGACCGGACCGGCGGGCCGTCGGCGGCGGTTGCCGCGTGCAGCGGCGCCGGCTCGGCCCGTAGCCGCAGGGCGGCGGCGCCGGCCAGCGCGAGCAGCACCAGCAGGGCGACGGCGGCCCGCTGCCGGCCGGCGCCGGCGAGCAGCCCGCGGAGCCGGTCGGCGCGGGACTCGGGGGGCAGCACGAACGGCGGCGGCGACTGCATGAAGCTCCTCCTGGGCGGGACCGGGGTCGGGGACGGCGGCGACCCTAGCCCGTCCGCGGCCGGCGAGCAGGTGGCTGTCCACAGCCCCTCCGGTCGCCCGGACGTGGGCTCGCTCAGCGCGGTGGGTGTGGCCGCAGCCACAGCCACGCCTGGGTGGGCTGCATGGTCTGGCGGACCGCGTCGAGCAGCTCGGCCGTCAGGGTGTCCAGGTCGACCTGGTCGCGCAGGCGGGTACCGAACGCCTCGATGACCCTGGCGGCGTCATGGCTGCGGCGGTTGAAGCGGCGGTCCATGGCCTGCTGGACGCGGCGCCGGGCCGGCTGGAACGCCGCCGCCACCGCCAGGGTGGCGGCCGCCACCACCAGGGGGGAGTCCTGGCCCAGCAGCTGGCCAAGCCCGAGCACGACCACCGCGTAGCCACCGCCCAGCAGCACGGTGAGCAGCGCGTAGGCCAGGGTGCGGCTGACGATCCGGTCCAGGTCGTACAGCCGGTAGCGCAGCACCGCCGCGGCCAACGCCAAGGGGACCAGCCAGCTGACCGTGCCGGCGACAAGGTTGATCACCGCGCCCGCGGCTGGGCCGCCGACCAGGCTGGCGGTCAACGCGACCAGCGCCGCCACCGGTACCAGCGCCGCCGCCAGCGCCACCCACCGCAGCTGCTGGCGCTCCACCCCCTGCGCCCGCCAGAACCGCACCACCAGTGACCCGGCCGCCGCCACGATCCCCAGCACGAAGGCCGCGAAGACCACGCCGCCCGCCACGTCGTACGCGAGCCGGACCGGCAGCGGTACGGCCTCCAGGTCCAGTGCCAGCGGGCTGGTGACCGCCTGCAACGGCGGGTCCAGCGGCTTGGCGTCCAGGGGCGTCCCCAGCACGCCGCCGACCGTCGCGGCCACCAGCGCGGCGGCCACCCACCGCCAGCGGCGGGACGGGAGCGACCCGGTCGGGGTCAGCAGCAGGGCGAGCGCGAGCAGCGGGACCGGGGCGCCGGACACGTTGAGCGCGCTGTACAGCACCACCGCGGCGCCGGTGGCCGGCAGCGCCCCCGGCCGGGCCAGCAGCCCGTAGGCCAGGTAGCCGCCGGCCACCCAGGACGCGGTCAGCAGCAGCCCGAAGGCCAGTAGCAGCCAGCCCACCGGGTGGCGGGGCCGGCGGCCGGCCACGATCGCCCCTGCCGTGGCCGTGCTCAGCACCGTCACCACCGCGGAGGCGGCGCCCAGGCCGGTCCAGCGGACCAGGTCGGGCCGGCCGGCCAGGCGGAGCAGCTGGTCCAGCCAGGCGACCGACGCCAGGCCGAGCATCGACAGCGCCCACAGCGCCCACGCCAGGCCGGCCGGCCGGCGCGGCCGGGTCCCTCGGGCGGCAGGGGTCATCGCCATGACCGCGGCAGTGTCGCCGGCCCGCGTCTCGGAACCGTTACGGACGGCGGGTCGGGCGGGGAGGCGGGCCTCAGCGCCTGGTGACCAGGTTCACCAGCTTGGGCGGGACCACCACCATCCGGGCGACCTCGCGGCCGGCGAGGGCGGTCCGCGCCTTGTCGGAGGCCATGGCGGCCTCGCGCAGCTGCTCCTCGGTGGCGTCGGCGGCGACCTCGACCCGGTCGCGGACCTTGCCGTCGACCTGCAGCACCAGGGTGACCCGCTCGGCGCGGACCAGCTCCGGGTCGTGGCCGGGCCAGGCGCTGGCGTGGACCGAGTCGCCGTGCCCGAGCACCCGCCACAGCTCCTCGGTGACGAACGGGGCCAGCGGGGCCAGCAGCAGCACCAGGCGGGTGGCCGCGTCGCGGCGCTCGGCGGCGGTGCCGCGGCCGGCGCGGGCCGCCTCGGCGAGGCCGTTGGAGAGCACCATCAGCTTGGAGATGGCGGTGTTGAAGCGGAACCGCTCCAGGTCGTCGGTGACCGCGGCGGTGGTGCGGTGGGCGAGCCGCCGCAGCTCGAGGTCGCTGTCGCCGTCCTGGCCGCCGGCGGCGGCGTGCACCGTCCGCCAGACCCGCTGCAGCCAGCGGGCCATGCCCTCCGGGGACACGTCGGCCCAGTCCACGTCGTCCTCGAAGGGCCCGGCGAACAGCATCGTCAGGCGGGCCACGTCGGCGCCGTGCTGGTCGATGATCGCGGTCGGCTCGACCAGGTTGCCGCGGGACTTGGACATGGCCGCGCCGTGCATCACCACCATGCCCTGGTTGAGCATGGCGGTGAACGGCTCCACGAAGCCGACCAGACCCATGTCGTGCAGGACCTTGACGAAGAAGCGCGCGTACAGCAGGTGCAGGATGGCGTGCTCGATGCCGCCGGTGTACTGGTCGACCGGCATCCACCTGGCCACCCGGTCGGGGTCGAAGGGCCGCTCGGGGTCCAGCCCGGTGTAGCGCAGGAAGTACCAGGAGGAGTCCACGAACGTGTCCATGGTGTCGGTCTCGCGCCGGGCGGGGCCGCCGCAGCGCGGGCAGTCGACGTTCACGAACGCCTCCGAGGTGGCCAGCGGCGAGCGGCCCTTCGGCTTGAAGTCGCTGATGTCCTCGGGCAGCAGCACCGGCAGCTGGTCGTCGGGGACGGGCACCTCGCCGCAGGCCGGGCAGTGCACGATCGGGATCGGGCAGCCCCAGTAGCGCTGCCGGGACAGCAGCCAGTCGCGCAGCCGGTAGTTGACGGCGAAGCCGCCGAGGCCGCGGGCCTCCAGGTCGGCGGTGATCCGCGGGATGCCCTCGTCGGTGGCTGGCAGGCCGTCGTACGGCCCGGAGTTGACCAGCACGCCCTCGTGGTGCATGGCCTCGGTCAGGGTGGCGCCGTCCAGCGGCGGCGACCCCTCCGGCTGCACCACCACCCGCACCGGCAGGCCGTACTTGCGGGCGAAGTCGAGGTCGCGCTGGTCGTGGGCTGGCACGGCCATGATCGCGCCGGTGCCGTACTCCATCAGCACGTAGTCGGCCGCCCACACCGGCAGGCGCTCGCCGTTGACCGGGTTGACCACGTGGGCGCCCAGGAACACGCCCTCCTTGTCGCGCTCGGTGGACAGCCGCTCGACCTCGGTCTCGCGGCCGACCCGCTCCCGGAAGGCGCGGAAGGCGGCCTCCTGCTCGCCGCCGGCGACCAGCCGCTCGGCCAGGGGATGCTCGGGGGCCAGCACGAAGAAGGTCGCCCCGTACAGGGTGTCCGGCCGGGTGGTGAACACCCGCACGGCCTCGCCGCTGCCGTCCACGGTGAAGTCGACGTGGGCGCCGGTGGAGCGGCCGATCCAGTTGCGCTGCATGGTGAGAACCTTGTCGCTCCAGCGGTCGGCCAGGTCTTCCATGTCGTCCAGCAGCGCCTGGGCGTAGGCGGTGATGCGGAAGAACCACTGGGTCAGCTCGCGCTTCTCGACCAGCGCGTCGCAGCGCTCGCAGCGGCCGTTGATGACCTGCTCGTTGGCGAGCACCGTCTGGTCGTTGGGGCACCAGTTGACCGGCGACGCCTTGCGGTAGGCGAGCCCGCGCTCGTAGAAGCGCAGGAACAGCCACTGCGTCCAGCGGTAGTAGTCGGGGTCGCAGGTGTTGAACGCGCGCGACCAGTCGAAGGAGGTCCCCAGCCGCCGGAAGGTCGCCCGCTGGGTCTCGATGTTGCGGTAGGTCCAGGTCTTGGGGTGCACCCCGCGGCGGATGGCGGCGTTCTCGGCGGGCAGGCCGAAGGCGTCCCAGCCGATCGGGTGCAGCACGTTGTGGCCCTGCATGCGCTTCAGCCTGGCGATGACGTCGCCGCCCGAGAACGCCTCCAGGTGGCCCATGTGCAGGTCGCCGGAGGGGTACGGGAACATGTCGAGGGCGTAGAACCGGGGCCGGTCCTGGTCGCTCTCGTCGGCCCGGTAGAGCACTTGCTCCTCCCAGGCCGCTGCCCACTTCGGCTCGACCTGCTGCGGGTCGTAACGGTCGGCGTCCACGGTCGGTTTCTCCTCGTCTACGGGGGATCTCACGCTGGCAGGCCACGCCCGCGTCACGACCAGCATAACAGCAGGCCAGTGCCGGTTTCCTCGGCGGCCCGCGGTGGCCGTGCCCGGGATGCCGGAGTTGTCGACTGGACATCGGGACGCGACGGGTGCAAAGTTCCCGGCCATATCGTCGAAGCGGCACGAGCCGGACGTAGCTCGCTCGGTGGCAGCGGGCCTCGCCCTTGATCTCCGGCCACCAGAGGGGAGGCATAGTGGTAATCGCTCGCAAGCAGGTCGTAGCTCGAAGTCCGTACGGGACAATGCGTGACTGGCAGGCATCCAGGTCCTACGACTCGCTCCGGCCGGGGGCCGGCGGGGCCGGCGCCGACGAGCTCGAGGTCCTGCTGCGGACCACCGAGGTCGCGCGGCGCCTGCAGGTCAGCGCCCGCACCGTGCTGGCGTGGGCGCAGGCCGGCAAGCTACCGAGCATCCTGACCCCGGGCGGCCACCGCCGCTACCCCGTGCAGGGTGTGGAGGAGGTCCTGGCCACCATGACGGCGGCCGGCGAGCCGCGCACCGCCGACCCCAAGCACTAGTCGAGGCGACGGGCGGGCCCTGGCCCGGCTGGCCCGCCCGTCGCGTTTCTGCTGGATCGCCGGGTTACCATCGTGCGGTCGAGCGGATCCCGTAGGAGGGGTGGCGCGATGGCCGCCGAGCCGATCATCCCCAGGACCGCCGCCTGGGTGTGGCACACCGGGCCGCGGTCGGTCTTCGGGCTGGACGGGTTGTTCGTCCGCTGCTGCAACGGCACCGACGACAGCGCCGCCGACGGCTTCGGCTACGCCGACAACTACCGCGCCTGGACCGCCGTCCGCGGCCCGGCGGTGATCCCCTGGGCGTGGTTCGGCCCGCCGGCGAGCTCGGACGGCGGCGCCTGCGCCGAGGTGCTGCACGCGATCGCCCCCGGCCAGCAGCTGTACGTGGTGGAGGTCGGCGGCGGCACGCCGGCCGCGCAGGTCGCCGCCTTCGCCGGCCGCCTGCGCGACCTGGCCCCAGCCGCCGACCTGGGCTTCTCCACCCTGCCGACCCGGACGGAGGCGGAGGCCGCCGGGGTGCCGTGGGACGCCTGCGTGGACGCCTTCGACCTGGGGCTGCCGCAGGTGTTCACCCCGGAGCAGCGCGGGTCGCTGCTGCGGTCGGGGCCGCCGGCCGTCGCCGACATGCGCGGCAAGCCGATCCACGTGGCGGTGTTCCCGGACGCCGACCCGGGCTGGGCCGACAGCGCCCGGGCCGGCCTGGCCGGCCACGCCGGGGCCTCCGCGTGGGCGCTCGACCAGTCGAGCTTCCCGGGCTGGCGGCGGCAGCTCGGCGCCATCGCCGAGGAGCTGCGCCAGCCGGCCCGCCCGGCGCGCGAGCTGGTCGCCGCGCCCGCGCCCGAGGAGCTGCACCCGCTGGAGCTCGTCGAGCCGGGCGAGAAGGCGCTGCTGACCCACCGGATCCTGGCGATCGTGCAGGCCCGCCTGGACGCCGGCGGCAAGCTGACCGACGACGAGCTGGTCACGGATATTGAAGCTGTGCTGCGGGATACGGCGTTCTAGGAGCGTCAGTCCCGATGCTGGGTGCTGGCTATGGGCGCAGCAGCGCCTTGATGGCGCGGCGCTCGTCCATGGCCTTGTAGCCCTCGGCGGCCTGCTCCAGCGGGAGGCTGAGGTCGAAGACCTTGCCGGGGTCGACCTGGCGGTTCCAGATCAGCTCGATCAGCTCGGGCAGGAAGCGCCGCACCGGTGCCGGCCCGCCGTGCAGGTGCACGTGGGAGTAGAACAGCTCCTCGCCGGGCAGCTGGACCCCGTGGGCGACGCCGACGTAGCCGACGTGCCCGCCGGGCCGGGTCGAGCCGATGGCCTGCAGCATCGACTCCTGGGTGCCGACCGCCTCGACCACCGAGTGCGCCCCGAGCCCGCCGGTGAGCTCCTTGATCCGCGCCACGCCCGCATCGCCGCGCTCGGTGACGACGTCGGTGGCGCCGAACTCGACCGCGAGCCGCTGGCGAGGCTCGTGCCGGCTCATGGCGATGACGCGCTCGGCGCCGAGCTGCCTGGCGGCCAGCACGGCCAGCAACCCGACCGCGCCGTCACCGACCACCGCGACGGTCCTGCCCGGGCCGGCCTCGGCGGCCACGGCGCCGAACCAGCCGGTGCCGAGCACGTCCGAGGCGGCTAGGAAGCTGGGGATCAGGTCGTCGGCGGGGAGGTCCGGGGTGGCGACCAGGGTGCCGTCGGCCAGGGGCACGCGCAGCAGCTCGGCCTGGGCGCCGATCGCGCCGATGGGTTCGCGGTGCAGGCACGAGCTCTGGTAGCCGGCCTGGCAGAGCTCGCAGGTGTTGTCGGAGGCGAAGAACGAGCCGACCACGAACTGGCCGGGCCTGACCTTGCTGACCTGGCTGCCGACCTCCTGGACGATGCCGACGTACTCGTGGCCCATCGGGGACGGCCCCTCGACCGCTTCGATCCCGCGGTAGGGCCACAGGTCCGAGCCGCAGACACAGGTCGCCGACAGCCGGATGATCGCGTCGGTCGGGTCGGTGATCTTGGGGTCGTCGCGCTCCACCACCCGGACCTCGCCGGGGGCGTACAGGAAAGCTCCGCGCATGGTGGCGTTCTCCTTCAGCGGGCGATGAGCCGCAGGGTGGCAGTCCAGTCACCCATGTGGGTTGGCGTCTCCTTCTCGGGGTGGGGCTCAGGCCGGTGCAGCCTCCCGGTCGTGGCTACCACGCCAGCGCAGCAGCCAGCTGCCGCCACCGATGAGCGGCCGCGGGTAGGCCGGCAATGCGGAGCGAGGAGCGTGGACAACGGAAGTTGCCTCCTGGCTGAGGCCTCGAGGCGGTGAGGGCTCCATGGAACCCTTGGCCACAGGAGCCAGGGAGTCCCTGCTGATGGGGGTACTGGCAGGGACTCCCTCCCCGCCGGGCGCCCCGGTAGGCTCCGGACCATGACCGGCCGCAACGACGTCCGCGCCGAGATCCGCCAGTTCCTGACCACCCGGCGGGCCAAGCTCACCCCGGAGCGGGCCGGCCTGCCGGCCTACGGCGCCAACCGGCGGGTGCCCGGGCTGCGCCGGGGGGAAGTGGCGCTGCTGGCTGGCATCTCGATCGAGTACTACACGCGGCTTGAACGCGGCAACGCTCGCGGCGTTTCGGAGGAGGTGTTGGACGGCATCTCCCGCGCCCTCCAGCTCGACGAGGTCGAGCGCGCGCACCTCACCGACCTGGTCCGCACGGCCAACGCGGCGCGTCCGGCGCGCCGGCGCGCCACGCCGCAGCGGGTGCGTCCCAGCGTGCAGCGCCTGCTGGACTCGATGACGGGGACCGCCGCGTTCGTGCGCGACGGACGCTTGGACATCCTGTCCGCCAACCAGCTCGGCTATGCGCTGTACGCGCCGGCGTTCCTGGACCCGGCCCGGCCGGTGAACCTCGCCCGGTTCGTGTTCCTCGACCCCAGGTCCATGGACTTCTACGGCAACTGGGACGGCATCGCCCACGCCGCCGTCGGCAGCCTCCGCGCCGAGGCGGGCCGCGACCCGTACGACCGGGCGCTGACCGACCTGGTCGGGGAGCTGTCCCTGCGGAGCCAGCAGTTCCGGGTGCGCTGGGCGGCGCACGACGTGGACTACTACCGCAGCGGCGTGCAGCCGTTCCACCACCCGCTGGTCGGCGACCTCACCCTCCACTACGACGCGCTCGAGCTCCCGGCCGACCCCGGGCAGACGATCATCGCCTACACCGCCGAACCCGGCTCGCCGGCCCAGCAGGCGCTGGACCTGCTCGTCAGCTGGACCTCGACGCCGGGTGAGGCGACCGCCGTCCCCTCCAACCACGACACCTGAGCAAGGAGCCACCCGTGCCCATCCAGCCCAAGCAGCCGACCGCGAAAGGTCCGGCCGAGTGGTTCACCGGCGACGTCTTCATCGACGCCATCGTGCGGGGCGAGGAGCCATCCCGGGTGCGGGTCAGCGCCGTCCGGTTCACCCCGTCCGCCCGCACCGCCTGGCACGCCCACGCCGTCGGGCAGACCCTGTACGTCACCGAGGGCAACGGGCTGGTGCAGTCCCGCGGCGGCCCGGTCGAGGAGATCCGGGCCGGTGACGTCATCACCACGCCCCCCGATGAGTGGCACTGGCACGGCGCCGCACCTGAGCACTTCATGACGCACCTGTCCATCACCGAAGCCGTCCCCGGCGACGAGCGACCCGAGGCGGACTGGGGCGAGCACGTCACCGACGACCAGTACCACCCCGAGCACCTGGAACGCATGACCAACCGGTAGCACCAGTCCAGCTCCCCGTCAGTCCGCGATCCTAAGGGCCACCGCCGGCCTGATCCTTGCCGCCTGCCGTGCCGGCCAGAGCGTGGCCAGCAGCGAGGCGACCGCGGTGGCGCCGACCAGCAGGCCGATCGCCAGCCACGGGATCGGGAACGGGACCCCGGCGGCCTTGAAGTCGGCCTCGTTCTTGAACTGCAGCCAGCTGGTCACGATCGACAGGGCCGTGCCGAGCACGATGCCTTCGCAGGCGACGAAGCCGCTCTCGATCAGGAACGACCGCCGCACGGTGCGCGCCGGGAAGCCCAGCGCGCGCAGCACGCCGACGCTGCGCCGCCGCTCGCGCACGGCGCGGATCATCACCACGCCGAGCCCGGCGATGCCGATCACCAGGCCGAGGGCGAGGAAGCCCTGCAGCAGCTGGAAGAAGGAGCGGTTGGCGGCGAAGTCCACCTCGACCAGGTGGCGGATGCGGGTGGCGACCAGCCCCTGCGGCAGGAACTGGCCCTGCAGGTCGGCGGCGAGCGCCTGCTCGTCGGCCTTCGGGTCGACCCGCAGCAGCGACGCGACCGGCTCGGCGGCCGATCCGAACTGCCGGCGGACGCCGCCGGCGGCCATCACCAGCGGGCTGCCGAAGCTGTGCCCGCCGATGCCGTCGAAGGCGGTGTCGTCGTCGAGGATGCCGGCGATGGTCTTCCGCTCGGCCCTGCCGGTGCTCGGGTCGGTCAGGGTCAGCGTGTCGCCCGGGTGGTAGGTGACCGCTCCCGGGCCCGCGCCGTTCTGCCCCAGGTACTGGTCGAGGACCACGTAGCGCGGGTCGGCGAGCACCGCCCGCCACACCGCCCGGTCGTCGCGGCCGAGCCGCTCCAGCCGGTGGGTGAGCGGGAACAGGCCCTGCTCGGCGAGCGCCGGGGTGGCGCCGACCACGGTGGTGGCGGCCGGCTCCTTGAGGCCGCCGAGCCCGCTGACCTTGGCCTCGCCGGCGACCAGCGGCGCGACCGCGCGCACGCGGCCGGCGAAGCGGCCGCCGCCCAGCTGCGCCGCGCCGACCGGCGCCGCGGCGTTGTAGTCGACGCGGATGGCGAAGCCGCCGGAGGCGCTGGCGATCTCGCGGTCCATGGTGGACTGGACGACGCTGGCGAGCACGGTGATGAGCACCAGGGTGAACACCACCAGGCCGTACATGACCAGGATCGCGCCGGTGCGGAAGCGCCTGGCCACCGGGTAGGCGACCGCCAGCCGGGTCGCCAGGCCGGTGGCGGAGCGGCGCGCGGCCAGCGGCCGGACCAGCCGCAGCAGCAGCTCCTGGTTCTGGGAGACCAGCAGCACCGCCGAGAAGGTCAGCACCACGCCAAGGACGATGAAGGTGGCGGTCGAGCCGTCGTCGAAGATGTGCGGCCGGACCGTCCCGGCGGCCAGGCCCCAGCCGAGCACGGCCAGGGACGCGCCGCTGTAGACGACGCGCCTGGGCAGCAGGCGCACCAGCAGCGGGCACAGCGCCAGCACCGCCAGGGTCGGGAACAGGTAGGTGCCGACGCCCTGGTTGCGGACGATGGCGACCGCCGCGGCCGCGCCGAGGCCGGCGGCCGCCAGGGTGGAAAGGGCCACCCAGCGCCGCTTGAGGCGGCGGCCGCCCTCGCCGGGCAGGTCGCGGATGGCGGCGATGACGTTGACGCGGCTGATGCGGAAGCTGGTGAGGGCGACGGTGGCGAAGGCGATCAGGAAGCCCATGGCGAAGCCGTTGACCAGGCTGGTGCGGGTCACGTGGAAGACCAGGCGCAGGCCGTCGCCGTCGTCGAAGCTGGCGAAGATCCGCGCGGCCACGTAGGCGACGACCCGGCCGACGCCGAGGCCGACGACCACGCCCAGCGCCGCGGCGGCCAGCGCGTAGACGGCGCCCTCCACCACGAAGCCTTGCACCAGGCGGCCGCGCCGCATGCCGACCGCCCGCAGCATGCCGAGCTCCGGCTTGCGCTCCTCCGCCAGCATCACGAACACGTTCACCAGCAGCAGCACGCCGGCGATGATCGCGAAGCTGCCGATGAACAGGAACACCGAGCCAAAGCTGTCGCCGGCCATCTTGGCGTCGTCGAGCACGTCCTGCTTGGCCTTCTCGACTGAGGTCCCCTTGGCGGTGAGGGGGCCGAGCGCGGCGGTCAGCTTGGCGGCGACCCGGTCGCTGCGGGCGGCGCCGCCTTCCACCCCGCCGGTGTTGGACACCAGCGTGAGGGTCTGCGGCCCGCCCGGGCCGCCGGCCGCGGCCAGCACGGCGCCGGGGGCGAAGAAGGCGCTGGCGCCGCCGTAGCCGGCCAGCCCCCTGGTCGCCACCACCCGCGCCACCCGCGCCAGGGTCGGCCTGCCGGACAGGTAGACGCTGAGCAGGTCGCCCGGCCGGGCGTCGAGCGCGTCGGCCAGCTGCTGGTTGACGACCGCCTCGCCCGGGCCGGGCGCCGGCCCGGCCAGGCCGGAGCCGCCGCCGCCGAAGCGTGCGGCCGCGGCGAAGTCGACTTCCAGCAGGGCGGCCCGCGGCTCGCCCTTGCGCGCGGTGCCGTCGCCCTTGGCGACGGCGGCGGCGGCGCGGCGGACGGTGAGCAGGCCGTCGACGTCGGGGTCCGAGCGCAGTGGCGCGAGCCGGGCGGCCGCCTGGGTGCCCTGGGCGGGGGCCTGCGAGCTGACCACCTCGTCGATGGCGCCGAGCCGCTGGTAGGCGTCCTGCTTGACCGAGAAGTTGAGGGTGTCACCGACGATCAGGCTGCCGACGATGATCGCGGTGCCGAGCACCGAGCCGGTCACCACCAGCGCCGCCTCGGCGCGGCGGCGGCCGATCTGGCGCAGCGCGAGCCGGCGCACGACCGGGCCGCGCAGCACGATCACGGCGGTGACCAGCAGGGCGGCGCCCAGCAGGCCGACCAGGGTGGGGGTCAGGTTGGGGTACACGCCTCAGCCTCCCGCCCGCGCCAGCTGGCGCTGCTCGTCGCCGACCAGGCGGCCGTCGCGCATGCGGACCACGCGCTCGGCGGAGGCGCCGATCGCCGGGTCGTGGGTGACCAGCACGATCGTCTGCCCGTCGCCGCGGTTCAGCTCGTGCAGCAGGGCGACCACCTGGTCGGCCATGTGGGTGTCGAGGTTGCCGGTGGGCTCGTCGGCCCACACGATCGCCGGGCTGGACGCCAGCGCCCTGGCGATCGTCACCCGCTGCTGCTCGCCGCCGGACAGCTCGTTGGGGCGGTGGCCGACCCGGCGGCCGAGCCCGACCCGCTCCAGCATCTCGACCGCCCGCCGGCGTGCCTGGCGGGCGGAGGCGCCGCCCAGCAGCAGCGGCAGCTCCACGTTCTCGGCGGCGGTGAACACCGGGATCAGGTTGAACGCCTGGAAGATGAAGCCCATCGCCTTGGCGCGGTGGGTGGTGCGGGCGGCGTCGGACATGGCGAACAGGTCGTGGCCGTCCAGCAGCACCCGGCCGCCGTCGATGTCGTCAAGGCCGGACAGGCAGTTCAGCAGGGTGGTCTTGCCGGACCCGCTGGGGCCCATCACCGCCACCAGCTCGCCGCGGCGCACCGTCAGGTCGAGGTCGACCAGCGCCTCGACCTCGATGTCACCGGTCCGGTAGGTCTTGCGTACCCGCTCGGCGACGAGCAGGGGCTCGCGGCCGTGGTCGTCGGTGTGGTCCATGGCTCCTCCGGGGCGTGGGATCGTCGCCATGGCAGGCTCTCCTGGTGGGCGCGCGGCCACCATCCGGGATCCCCCCGGAAGCTCCCTGGGGTCAGCCCCAGCGGGCCTCAGGGGATTCCCCGACCCGGGCGGCCGTTACGGCAGCGGGTTGTTGGCGGCGACCGGCCGCTCCGCCGGCTGGCCGTTGCCGGGCGCGGCCAGCGGCAGGCGCAGCTCGAAGCGCGCCCCACCCCCCTGGGGCTCCCCGGCCCCCTCCGCCAGCAGCAGCTCCCCACCCTGCGCCTGCGCCAGCTGCCGGGCGATGTACAACCCCAACCCCACCCCACCCGCCCGCC
>DASQWY010000112.1:0-8676 GCA_035640005.1 Actinomycetes bacterium | reverse complement strand
AGGCTCAGGTGCGTCGGCATGCCGGCATGGTAGGGGCCACCGCTGACAGCCGCCGGCACGGCGGCGGGCGCGAACCTCAGGAGGCCATCCGGCCCTCGAGGTAGGCGGCCCAGTAGCGGGCCAGGTCGCGGCGCGGGGCGGGGATGCGCCGCTGGGAGCTGGCGTCGCGTAGCAGCCAGGCGATCGTCTGCAGGTCGGCGCACTCCATGTCCGGGTCGATCGCGGCCGACCAGTAGATGGCGGCGTCCCGCAGCTCCTCGGGCGTGCCGCGGCCCTGGCCGATCTCGCGCAGCAGCTCGCCGACCGTGGCCACGTCGTCCAGACCGATCGTCGTCCTGAGCATCCCCGGCTCCCCTCCCGTCTCGTGAACGTCTCGAACATATGTTCGAGCAACCGGGGCATCAGGTCAAGCCGCGCACGGGGATCGCCTTCGTGATCCCGGCCACTGGCACCGACGCGTCAGCGACTGAAGATCCGCCGGCGGCGTCGGCGGACGGCCAGGCCGGCGCCGCCGAGCACGACCACGCCGGCGCCCACCGCCAGCGCCGCCCGGTCGCCCGCCGCCAGCGCGCCCCAGCCGGCCGGCGACGGCCGCGTGGCCGCCCGGACCGGCGCCGGGGCGGCCCGCGCGCCGCGCGGGGTCGCCACCCTCGCCGTCGGCGCGAGCAGGCTGGCCACGCTGGCCGGGGCGACGTAGGCCGGCAGGCGCAGGCCGGTGCGGGCGGCGCGGCCGGGACCGAAGCCCCAGTCCAGCAGCCGGCTGGCGTCGCCGGCGTTGTCCGGGCTGTCCAGCACCACCGCGACCAGGGTCCGGCCGTGCCGGCTGGCCGCCGCCGCGAGGCAGTGGCCGGCGTCGTCGGTGAACCCTGTCTTGATCCCGATCGCGCCCTGGTAGTCGCGCAGGAAGCGGGAGCGGCTGTAGAGGGTGTGGTGGTGGCCGCCCGGGGCCACGAAGGCGGCCCGGCGCTTGCGGACCACCCTGGCCAGCCACGGGTCGCGCAGCACGGCCCTTGCCAGGATGGCCAGGTCGAAGGCGCTCGACCGGTGCCCGGAGGCGTCCAGCCCGTTGGGGTTGCGCCAGCGGGAGTCGCGCAGGCCGAGCCGCTCGGACTCGGCGTCCATGGCCCGCGCGAAGCGCGCCACCGAGCCGCCGGCCCCGTCGGCCAGCATCACCGCCACGTCGTTGGCGGAGACCACCATGAGCGCCTCCAGCGCCTGCCACACCAGCAGCTGCTGCCCGTGCTTGAGCGCCAGGCGGGTGGCCGGCTGCCTGGTGGCGTCGCGCCTGGCCACCACGCGGTCCTTCATGCCGAGGCTGGCGCGGACGGTGAGCGCGGTGAGCATCTTGGTGAGGCTCGCGGGCGGCCGCGCCTTGCGGGTGGCGCGGCCCCACAGCACCGCGCCGCTGCCGGCGTCGACCAGGATGGCCGCCCGCGCGCTCACCTTCGGCCCGGCACGCGGCTTCGCGGCGGCGGCCGCGCTGGCCGGGGTGGCCGCGCACAGCACGGCCACCAGGGCGAGCAGAGCGGCCAGGGTCGGCAGGCGGTGGCGGCGCGGACGCATGGGAACGGCAGTCTTCCACCGGTCCCGGCAGTGGACAAGCAGGTCGCTCCGGAACCGGCGCGAGCGGTTTCCTCTAGAATCGCGAGCACCCGCAGCCATCTCCCTGAGGAGCCATATCGACATGCGCGTCACCGTCATCGGAGCCGGCCACGTCGGCCTCGTGACCGCCGCCTGCCTGGCAAAGCTCGGCCACGACGTGGTCGTCGACGACGACGACCAGGCCAAGCTCGACCTGCTCGGCCAGGGCAAGGCATGGTTCTACGAGCCGGGCCTGCAGGAGCTGGTCGCCGAGGTCGGCAAGGCGGGCAGGCTGCGGGTGGCCGAGGGCAAGGCCGGGGCGGTCGCCCACGGCCGGGTGATCTTCGTCTGCGTCGGCACCCCCAGCCGGGGCGACGGCAGCCCGAACCTCGCCTTCGTGGAGGCGGTCGCCCGCGAGGTCGCCCGCCACCTGCCCGCCGGCGAGTTCCGCCTGGTCTGCGAGAAGTCCACCGTGCCGGTGCAGACCGGCGACCGGGTCGCCCAGGTGATCGCCCGCGAGGCCAGGCCAGAGGCCGACTGGGAGGTCGCCTCCAACCCCGAGTTCCTGCGCGAGGGCTCCGCCGTGCACGACACCCTGCAGCCGGACCGGATCGTCGTCGGCACCGACTCCGAGCGCGGCCGCGCGGTCCTGCGCGAGCTGTACGAGCCGATCGTGGCCGCCTCCGGCGCGACCTTCCTGGCCACCGACCGGGCCACCGCCGAGCTGATCAAGCACGCCTCGAACGCCTTCCTGGCCACCAAGATCAGCTTCATCAACTCGGTGGCGCGCGTCTGCGAGCGCTCGGGTGCCGACATCGAGCTGGTCGCCAGGGGCATGGGCCTCGACCCCCGCATCGGCCCCAACTTCCTGTCGGCCGGCGCCGGCTACGGGGGCAGCTGCTTCCCCAAGGACGTCGCCGCCTTCGCCCACCGCTCCAGGGAGCTGGGCGTCGACTTCGGCATCCTGCGCGAGGTGGCCCGGGTGAACATCGACGCCAGGCGCGCGGTGGTGGAGAAGGTCCGCGACCTGCTCTGGCACCTGGAGGGCAAGCGCGTCGGCCTGCTCGGGCTGGCGTTCAAGCCCGAGACCGACGACCTGCGCGAGGCGCCCGCCGTGGACGTGGCCAGGCAGCTGCTGGAGGACGGCGCCCAGGTGGTCGCCTACGACCCGGTCGCCGGCGAGCAGGCGGCCGAGCTGGTCGCCGGCCTGGAGCTGGCCGGCAAGGCCGCCGAGGTGGCCGACGGCGCCCACGCCGTGGTGCTGCTGACCGAGTGGCGCGAGTTCGCCGAGCTGGACCCGGCCGACCTGCGCGCCCGCATGGCCTACCCGATCCTTGTCGACGCCCGCAACGCGCTGGACGTGGACGCCTACCTGGCGGTGGGCTTCACCGTGGCCGGGGTGGGGCGGCCGGTGCGCGGACCGGACGGCCGGGGCCGCTGACCATGCCACGCGCGCTGATCACCGGCGGCGCGGGCTTCCTCGGGTCGCACCTGTGCCGCCGCCTGCTCGCCGAGGGCTGGGACGTCGTCTGCATGGACAACTTCCTGACCGGCCGGGCCGAGAACGTGGAGGACCTGGTCGGCGAGCACCTGCGGCTGGTCAACGTCAACGTGACCGACTTCATCCACGTGGCCGGACCGCTGGATGCCGTGCTGCACTTCGCCTCGCCGGCCAGCCCGATCGACTACCTGCGCTACCCGATCCAGACCCTCAAGGTGGGGGCGCTCGGCACCCACCACGCCCTCGGCCTGGCCAAGGACCGCGGCGCCCGCTTCCTGCTCGCCTCCACCAGCGAGGTCTACGGCGACCCCCAGGTCCACCCCCAGCCCGAGTCCTACTGGGGCCACGTCAACCCGATCGGCCCGCGCGGCGTCTACGACGAGGCCAAGCGCTACGCCGAGGCCCTCGCCATGGCCTACCACCGCAGCCACGGCGTCGGCGTCCGGATCGCCCGCATTTTTAATACCTTCGGCCCATACATGAGGATTGATGATGGACGGGCGTTTTGTACCTTCGCGGTGCAGGCGCTGCGGGGGGACCCGTTCACCATCCACGGGGACGGGAGCCAGACCCGCTCGCTGTGCTACGTGGACGACCTGATCGAGGGGATCTGGCGGCTGCTGGCCAGCGACGTGGTCGGGCCGGTGAACCTCGGCAACCCCGAGGAGGTCACCATCCTCGAGCTGGCCAGGATGGTGGCGGCCGCGGCCGGCGCCGAGCCGCGGATCGAGTTCGTGCCGCGGCCGGTCGACGACCCCGAGGTGCGCCGCCCGGACATCGGCAGGGCGACCGCCGAGCTCGGCTGGAAGCCGCAGGTGTCGCTGGAGGAGGGGATCCGCCGGACCCTGCCCTGGTTCCGCCGGGCCTTGGAGGCAGCCGGGTGAGCTCGACCGCCGCGAGCCGGCCCAGGGCGGCGTTCATCGACGTCGACAAGACCCTGCTGCCCGGGTCCAGCCTGTACCTGTTCGCGCGCGGGCTGTACCGCCGCGGCTTCTACAGCCTGCGCGACATCCTCGGGTTCGCCGTCGGCCAGCTCACCTTCCGCCTGACCGGCGCGGAGGGGCAGGCCGGCATGGACGCCGCCCGCGAGAACGCGCTCGCCTTCATCGAGGGCAAGCGCCGCAGCGACCTGGTCCAGCTCGGCCACGACATCGTCGTGGAGGTGGTCGGGCCGCGCATCTACCCGGGCATGCGCCGGGTGATCGACGCCCACCACGCCGAGGGCGACCACACCTACCTGGTCACCGCCGCCCCGCGGGAGCTGGCCGAGGGCATCGCCGCCTACCTGGGCATGGACGGGGCGCTCGGCACCGAGGCGGAGCTGGTCGAGGGCGTCTACACCGGCCGCCTGCTCGGCCCGGTGCTCCACGGCCCCGCCAAGCTCGACGCGGTCGTGGCGCTGGCCGACCGGAAGGGCTTCGACCTGCGCGAGTGCAGCGCCTACTCGGACTCGGTGAACGACCGGCCGCTGCTGGAGGGGGTCGGGCACCCGGTGGCGGTCAACCCCGACCGCGTGCTCCGCGAGCTGGCCGTCAAGCGCGGCTGGCCGGTGCAGGACTTCCGCAAGCGGCGCCGCCTGTGGCTGGTCTGGGTGCCGGCCGGGACCGGGGTGGCGGCGCTGGCGGCGAGCGTGGCCGCGGTGGTGCTGGCGTGGCGGCGCCGGGGGCAGCCGGCCCGGCAGGCGGAACGCCCGACCGGTCGCTGGGCGGAGAACGGGCTGGGCCGCGGGCTCAGGGCGCGCGCGGCGCCGCCGGTCAGGACGGCGAGGCCCCGCCGGGCTCGTCAGCGGGCAGGCCACCCTCGCTGAGCACGGCCGCCACCTCGTCCTCGGAGAGGCCGCGGGTGGCCAGCGCCCGGCGCAGGCGGTGGGCGGCCTCCGCCGGGGAGGTCCAGTCCTCGCGCAGCGGGCCGCCCTCGCGCTCGCCCTCCAGCAGGCCGTCCACGAACCCCTTGGCGTAGTCCCAGGTGACGTAGTGGTCGGCGGCCGGCTCGTAGGCCGGCTCGTGGACCCGCGGTTCGCCGTGCTCCAGGATGTGCTCGAGGTTCTCGCGCAGCAGGCTCCAGCCGAAGTAGTGGTCCTCCTCGCAGTCGGGGCAGGAGATCACCACCCCGCGGAAGCCGCGGGGCTCGAGGGCGGAGCGGAACTCGGCGAGGTCGGCCAGGTCCTCGAGCAGGGCGGAACGCTCCTCCTCGTCGAGGGGTTCTGGACGGTAGTCTTCGTCGGGCTCGAACGGGTCGAGGGGATCGGGCAACGGGTACCTCGTGCTGGACGGCACACACTGACCCTGCGATGGTACTCCGTCGCCGGAGGCGGGTCGCCCGGCCTGTGGACGCCGGCGGATGGGGTAGCATCGGGGCATCAACCAGCTCGCCCTTCCCCGGACCCACCGCAGCGGCGGTCGGGTCCGGTCGGCTTTCTGCACCGAGAGGAGCGCCACGTGGCTGAGGTCGAGATCGGCATCGGCAAGAGCGGCCGCCGTGCCTACGGCTTCGACGACATCGCGATCGTGCCGAGCCGGCGCACCCGCGACCCCGACGACATCGACGTCTCCTGGGACCTGGACGCCTACCACTTCGAGCTGCCGCTGCTGGCCTCGGCCATGGACGGGGTCGTCTCGCCCCGCATCGCCGTCGAGCTGGGCCGGCTCGGCGGCCTCGGGGTGCTCAACCTGGAGGGCCTGTGGACCCGCTACGAGGATCCCGAGGTCGTCTACGAGGAGATCGCCGGGCTGCCCGACGGCGAGGCGACCAAGCGCATGCAGGCGATCTACCGTGAGCCGATCAAGCCCGAGCTGATCGGCCAGCGCGTGCGCGAGGTCAAGGACGCGGGGGTGGTCGCCGCCGCCTCCCTGACCCCGCAGCGGGTCGGCCGCTACCACCAGCTCGCCCTCGAGGCGGGCCTGGACATCCTGGTCATCCAGGGCACGGTCGTCTCCGCCGAGCACGTCTCCAGCTCGACCGAGCCGCTCAACCTCAAGACCTTCATCGCCCGCTACGACATCCCGGTGGTGGTGGGCGGCTGCGCCTCCTACTCGACCGCGCTGCACCTGATGCGCACCGGCGCCGCCGGCGTGCTGGTCGGGGTCGGGCCGGGCGCGGCCTGCACCACCAGGGGGGTGCTCGGCATCGGCGTGCCGATGGCGACCGCCCTGGCCGACGCGGCCGGCGCCCGCGTCCGCCACCTGGAGGAGACCGGCCGCTACGTCCAGGTGATCGCCGACGGCGGCATGCGCACCGGCGGCGACGTCGCCAAGGCGATCGCCTGCGGCGCGGACGCGGTGATGATCGGCTCGCCGCTGGCGCGGGCGCTGGAGGCGCCCGGCCGCGGCTACCACTGGGGGATGGCCACCTTCCACCCCGACCTGCCCCGCGGCGCCCGCGTCAGGACCTCCACCCTCGGCACCCTCAAGGAGATCCTGCTGGGGCCGGCCCCGGTCAACGACGGCACCATGAACCTGTTCGGCGCGCTGCGCACCTCGATGGCGACCTGCGGCTACGCCAGCGTCAAGGAGTTCCAGAAGGCCGAGGTCATGGTCGCTCCCGCGCTGCAGACCGAGGGCAAGTCGCTGCAGCGCTCCCAGGGTGTCGGGATGGGCTGAACGCGCCGCCCGCCGGATCGTGCGGGTGTGTGCTCGTTCACCTTAAGGCCCAATTACCGTATGATTGTCCACTCGGCCTGAACCGGTCATCGGCCGCGAAAGGACAGCGCGGTGAGCTGGCACTGGTACTTCAGCGCGCTCGCGCTCGCTGGTGGCAGCTGCCTCGCCGCGTATGCCCTGTACGTGTGGCGTCACCGGCGGGCGTCGGCGGGGGCCAGCCTGGCCGTGGTGCTGGCCGCGGCCGGCTGGTGGGGCCTGGCCTACGCCATCGAGCTGGCGGCCAGCCGGCTGCCGACCAAGCTGTTCTGGGGCGACGCCAAGTGGCTCGGCATCGCCCTGCTGCCGCCGGCCTGGTTCGCCTTCATCGTGCAGTACACCGGCAGGGACCGGTGGGTGAACCGGTACACGATGGCGGCGCTGGCGCTCCCGCCGGTGGCGGTGATCGTGCTGCTGGCCAACCGGGCCACCCACGACCTGGTCCGCTACTACCCGCCCTCGGCGGCCGCCCACCCGGCCGACGCGATCGCCCAGGTCGGGCCGCTGTTCTGGCCGTTCCTGGCCTACGCCGACGGGCTCATCCTTGGCTCCACGGCACTGTTCGTGTGGACCCTCACGCGCGTGTCGCGGCTGTACTGGCGCCAGAGCCTGCTGCTGATCGTGGCGGTGCTGCTGCCGAGCGTCGCCAACGTCGTGCACAACCTGAACGTCGGCCCGTTCGGGCGGGTGGAGCCGACCCCGTTCCTGTTCGTGCTGACCGGCGCGGTGCTGGTGTGGGGCATCTTCCGCTTCCAGCTGCTGGACCTGGCCCCGATCGCGCGCAGCTCGGTGTTCGAGACGATGCTGGACGGGGTGCTGGTGCTGGACCCCTACCGGCGGGTGGTGAACCTCAACCCGGCCGCCGAGCGGGCCGTCGGCGCCCCCGCCGCCGAGGCGGTCGGCCGGCCGGCCGAGCGGCTGCTGGCGGTCGACCCGTCGGTGCTGGAGCGCTCCGACGACCCGGCCCTGCCCGAGGAGGTGGTGCTGCGCGGCCGCTACCACGAGCTGACCAGCGCCACGCTGCGCGACCGGGGCGGCCGGGAGACGGGCAGGGTGGTGGTGCTGCGCGACGTCACCGAGCGGCGCCAGGCCCAGGAGCGCCTGGCCCGGCTCGACCAGCAGCGGCGCTGGCTGCTCGGGCGGGTGGTCCGGGCCCAGGAGGAGGAGCGGCGCCGCATCGCCTGGGACATCCACGACGACGCCATCCAGACCATCGCCGCCGCCCGGCTGCTGCTCAGCCTGTTCCGCGACCAGCTCGCCGACCCGCGCCAGCGCGAGCTGCTCGCCAACGCCGAGACGGCCATCTCCACCAGCCTGCGGCGGCTGCGCACGCTGGTGTTCGACCTGCGCCCGGCCGAGCTGGACGAGGGCGGGCTGACCACCGCCCTGCGCCAGTACCTGACGGAAACGGCCAGCCAGGGCGGCTTCCACGCGGAGCTGCGCGGCGACCTGGAACGCGAGCCGCCCGCCGAGGCGCGGGTGATCGCCTACCGCATCGCCCAGGAGGCGCTCACCAACGTGCGCATGCACGCGCACGCGACCCGGGTCGAGGTCCGCCTGGAGGAGGCCCGCGGCGGGCTGCTGGTGACCATCGCCGACGACGGCGTCGGCTTCGACTCCGACGCGGTCAAGGCCGACTCGCGGCCGGGGCACCTCGGGCTGACCAGCATGGACGAACGGGCCACCATGGCCGACGGGTGGGTCCGGGTCGACAGCCGGCCGGGGCGGGGCACCGTGGTCAGGTTCTGGCTGCCGACCAAGGAGGACTAGGCGTCCCCGCCGTCCTCGCCGTCGTCGCGGCGCCGGCGGGTGATGACCTGCTTGTCCCAGCCGCGGTGCACCGAGCAGTAGCTGTCGGGGTTGTAGCGCGACAGCTGGGTCTCGCAGCCGTCGGCGGCGCAGACCCGTTCGTCGCCGAACGAGCGGACCTCCGGGTCGGCCCCTGGCGCGCGGCGGCGT
>DASQWY010000111.1:0-11933 GCA_035640005.1 Actinomycetes bacterium | reverse complement strand
CCGCGGTCGGACGGCCGCAGCGCCCGGGTGACGGCGTGGGCCCAGGCCGCCCGCTGCAGCCGGTCGACGGCGTCCCGGAAGGCCGGGTGGACGCCGCTGAGCAGCACGCCCCTGGCGGAGGGGTCCAGCGTCCCGCGCACCCACAGTGCCGCCTCCAGCAGCCTGGCCAGGGCCGCGCCGGCCAGGAAGGCGGCGCCGGCCAGCAGCCCGTCGCGGCGGCCGGCGAGCAGCCCGGCGGCGGCCAGGCCGGCGGCCTCCAGCAGCGCGATCAGCCACAGCAGCCGCAGCCGGTCCAGACGCCGCCCGACCCGCTCGGAGAGCGGGACGGCCGAGGGCGTGGTCTGGGGCCGGCTCGGCTACGGGCAGGAGGGCAGCTTCCGCTGGACCCGGCCGACCGGGACCATGCTGGTGCCGGTCGACCCGGAGGGCGACGGGGCCGGGCCGGCGGGGCCGCTGCGCCTGCGGATCAAACTGGCCACCGACGCCGTCAAGGAGGTCAAGGAGGTCCACCTGCGCTGGCCGGGCGGCGAGGCGACCATCAAGGCGGAGGCGGAGGAGCAGCCGGTCGAGGTCCGGGTGCCCGCCGGCGCCCGCCTGGTCGATCAGCTCAACAACGCCGGCAACCTCGTCTACGCCGACGGTCACGGCGCCGACCGCGGCGCCGGGGAGGTCGACCGCGGCCAGTACGACCGGCCCGAGGAGGTGTTCGGCTTCAGCGGGGCGGCGGTGTGCTTCCGCACCGCGGCGCTGCGCGACGCCGGCTGCTTCGACGACGACTTCTTCCTGTACTACGAGGACACCGACCTGGCCTGGCGGCTGCGGGCGCGGGGCTGGCAGGTCCGCTACGTGCCGGCCGCGGTGGTGCGCCACGAGCACTCGGCGACCACCGGGGAATGGTCGCCGCGGTGGTGGTTCTGGGTCGACCGCAACCGGCTGCTGACGCTGACCAAGAACGCCCGGGCCGGCCTGGCCGCCAGCCAGGTGCTCGCCTACCTGGTCGGGACCGCCTGGCTGCTGCTGTGCGCCGCGCTCGGCGCCGAGAGGGGACGCCGCCGCGTGCTCGGCACCGCCCCCTCGCTGCGGGTGCGGCTGCTGGTGGTGGGGTCCTACCTGCGGCTGCTGCCGCGGATGCTGCGGCGCCGGCGGGAGCTGGCCCGCCGCGCCCTGGTCGGCAGGGCCGAGCTGGAGCGCTGGCTGGTCCGGCGGCCGCCCGCGACGGGTCATTGACCGCGGGGGCGAGCATCGGATATCTGGTGCTCATGACCGGCGACCGACTCGATGACGCCTTCCTACGGAAGGTTCGCGAGGACCACCCGGCCCCGATCGCGCAGGCGGCCCGGCGGTTCCAGGCCGCCAACGGGGACGCGCGCCTCACCGAGGCGGTCAACCTGGTCAGCACCCTGGTGCTGACGCTCGGCACGGTCTCGCTCGCCTGGTGCCAGTACCGGCAGCTGCGGCCGAGCGGGGTGCAGCACTGGCACGACAAGTTCCAGCGCCAGGCGCCCGTCCTGGGGGACTGGCTCGGCGCCGCCCGCGCCGGAGCCAAGCTGGCCGCCGACATCGGCGTGCCACTGTCGGGCCTGGAGGTGGCGCTGGACGGCAACGGCGAGGGCCGCCTGGCAGCCGACCTGGACGAGCTGGTGACCCTCCGTAACCGCTTCGCGCACGGCTGGGCGAGCTGGGCGACCCTGGACGCGCTGCGAGCGCTGGAGGCCTACGTGTTCCGCGCCAGCCAGTTCTGATGGTGCGAGGCATCGCCGGTCGCGTGGTGGACGAGCGGGATTACCCGGTGCTGTTCGGCACGACCGAGCTGCCGTGGGGGCCGATGGACGTGCGTTTCTCGCTGCTGAGCGGCGAGGTCGACGAGCGGCTGCTGGCACGCGTCCACGTGGTGCCGTTCGTCGGCGACGCCTGCGTGGTGGTCGGCTTCGACACTGGCGACTGGGGGCCGGTGGGCGGGGGCCTGGAGCCGGGGGAGGGCTGGCGGCAGGCGCTGCGCGAGGAGGCCGGCGCCCGGCTGCGCGCCTTCACCCCGTTCGGGGTGCTGCGCTGCCACGCCCGCGGCGCGCCCTTCCGGGCGCACCTGCCCCATCCCGACTTCGACCACCTGTACGGCTACGGCGACGTCGAGCTGGTCGGGCCACCCGAGGTCCCCGAGGGCGGCGAACATACCGTGGCGGTCCGGCTGCTGACGCCGGGGCGGGCCGCCGCGTTCCTGGCCGGCAAGGGCAAGGCGTGGGACGCCGACCTGTACCGGCTCGCCGCCCGGCTGCGGGCCCGCTGAGTGGTCGCGGCCGGCCCGACCCGGCTTGCGATTGCGGGCGGGCGCTCGCAGGATCGCCCTGACACCCGCCGACCGTCCGACCGAGGCTTCCCGTGCCCGTCCCCCGCGCGCGCTGGCGCTTCCCCGACCCGTCCACCGCCGGGCCGGACGGGCTCGTGGGGATCGGCGGCGACCTGGACCCGGCCACCCTGGTCGCCGCCTACCGGCAGGGCATCTTCCCGTGGCCCGCGCCGGGGTCGCCGCTGCCGTGGTTCTCGCCCGACCCGCGTGGCGTGCTCGCGCCCGACCAGGTGGTGGTGTCGCGCTCGCTGCGGGCGCGGCTGCGCCGCTCGGGCTGGGAGACCACCGTGGACCGGGCGTTCGGCGCGGTGATCGCCGCCTGCGCCGAGCGGCCCGAGGAGCCGACCTGGATCACCCCGCCGATCCGGACCGGGTTCCGGCGGCTGCACGAGCTCGGCCACGCCCACAGCCTGGAGGTGTGGGACGGCGACGAGCTGGTCGGCGGCCTGTACGGCATGACCGTCGGCGGGGTGTTCACCGGCGAGTCGATGTTCCACCGGGCGACCGACGCCTCCAAGGTCGCCCTGGTCGACCTGTGCGCCCGCCTGGTCGAGGCCGGCGGGCGGCTGGTCGACGTGCAGATGGTCACCCCGCACCTGACCAGCCTCGGCGCCCGCGAGGTGCCGCGGGCGGAGTTCCTGGCGCTGCTGCGCCGGGTGCGCGACGAGCGCGTGGTGCTGGCCACCGACCGGCGCCGGGTGGCCAGGCTGGCGGGCGGGTAGCATCCACCGCAGCGTCCCCGGAGCTGGAGGGATCGGATGCGGGGCACCATGACCGGCAAGATCCTGGAGCGGCACCTGGCCGGCGGGCGGCTCGCCCCCGGCGAGGAGATCGCCGTCACCATCGACCAGACCCTGCTGCAGGACGCCACCGGCACGATGGCGTGCATGGAGTTCGAGGCGCTCGGCGTCGACCGCGTCCAGGTCGACCTCGCCGTCCAGTACGTCGACCACAACATGCTCCAGTTCGACCACCGCAACGCCGACGACCACCTGTTCCTGCAGGGCTGCGCGGCCCGCTACGGCCTGCACTACTCCCGCGCCGGCAACGGCATCTGCCACCAGGTCCACACCGAGCGGTTCGCCCGCCCGGGCGCCACCCTGCTGGGCGCCGACTCCCACACGCCCACCTCCGGGGCGTGCGGCGCGCTGGCCATCGGCGCCGGCGGCCTGGAGGTCGCCCTGGCCATGGCCGGCCACCCGTTCCAGACGCCGACGCCGACGGTGGTCGGCGTCCACCTGGAGAACCGCCTGCCGCCCTGGGTCGCCTCCAAGGACCTGATCCTGTGGCTCATCCGCAGGTACACGGTGAAGGGCGGGCTGGGCCGCATCTTCGAGTTCACCGGGCCGGGCGTGGCCAGCCTGCCGGTCACCCAGCGGGCCACCGTCTGCAACATGATCACCGAGCTGGGCGGGACCACCGCGATCTTCCCCTCCGACCAGCAGACCCGCCGCTTCCTGCGCCGCCAGCAGCGGGAGGACCAGTGGGTCGAGCTGGGCCCCGACCCGGACGCCAGCTACGACGAGCAGGTCCACGTCGACCTGGCCGCGCTGGAGCCGCTGATCGCCAGGCCGTCCCAGCCCGACAACGTCGTGCCGGTCGAGCAGGTCGCCGGCACCCCGGTGTACCAGGTCTGCTTCGGCTCCAGCGTCAACTCCTGGTACGAGGACCTCGCCATCCCCGCGGCGGTCATGCGCGGCCGCCACCTGCCGCCGGCGACGGTCGGCACCATCTCGCCCGGCAGCCGCCAGATCCTGACGACCATCACCACCTCGGGGGTGCTGGAGGACCTGGAGCGCGCCGGCCTGCGCATCCTGGAGCCGGCCTGCGGGCCGTGCGTCGGCATCGGCCAGGCGCCGCCGACCGGCAAGGCCAGCGTCCGCACCTTCAACCGCAACTTCAAGGGTCGCTCGGGCACCTTCGACGACCTGGTGTACCTGGCCTCCCCGGCCACCACCGCCGCGACCGGGCTGGCCGGCAGCATCACCGACCCGCGCGCGCTCGGCGACTACCCGGAGATCGACGACCCCGACCCGGTGGTCGACGACTTCATGATCCTGCCGCCATCACCGCCGGCGGAGGCCGCCCGGGTCGAGATCGTGCGCGGCCCGAACATCAGGACGCCGCCGATCCCGCCGGCGCTGCCCGACGAGGTCTCCGGGCGGGTGCTGATCATGCTGCCCGACAACGTCTCCACCGGGTCGATGGCCCCCGACGGCGCCATCGTCATGGCCGACCGCTCCAACGTGGAGGCCATCGCCGGCTACACCTTCCTGAAGGAGGACCCCGAGTTCGTGCGGCGGGCCAGGGACTGGGGCGGCGGCTTCATCGTCGCCGGCGAGAACTACGGGCAGGGGTCCAGCCGCGAGCACGCCGCCCTGGCCCCGCTCGCCCTCGGCGTCAGGGTGGTGCTGGCCGAGGGCTTCGCCCGCATCCACCGCCGCAACCTGATCGCCCAGGGGCTGCTGCCGCTGGCCATCGACGGGGACGCCCGCGAGCGGCTGGAGGTCGGCGACCGGCTGGAGGTCGGCGGGCTGCGGGCGGCCGTCGGCGGCGGCGCCGGCGAGGTCGAGGTCCGGGTCGAGGGCAAGGACGGCTTCCGGGCCCGCCTGGACCTGTCCCCGCGGGAGCGCGAGGTGGCCCTGGCCGGCGGGGTGCTGAACCAGCTGCGGAACCACAACGGGGACGGGGACGGGAGGCGGCGGTGAGCCAGGACGTGTTCGAGGCGCTCCGCCAGGCGCGGCGGGCGGGCCGGTCGGTGGTGATGGGCACCACCGTGCGGACCGAGGGGGACCCGCCGTCGGCGCCGGGCAACCGGGCGCTGTTCGCCGCCGACGGGAGGCTGCTGGCCGGCACGATCGGCTGCAACGGCCTGGACCGGCGCGCCGGGCGGGACGGCCGCGGGCTGCTCGCCGGCGGCGGCCGGTCGGGCATGCGCAGCTACACCAGCTTCGAGGGCGAGCCGGGGGAGGGGGTCGTCGAGGTCTTCCTGGAGGCCTTCGGCGGGCAGGCGCGGCTGCTGGTCGGCGGCGGCGGGCCGGTCGCCGAGGCGCTGGCGGCCATCGGCGAGGTGGTCGGCCTGGCCGTGCGCGCCGAGCCGCCTGGCTCGCCGGCGTTCGCCGCCGCCGCCGAGGGCCTCGGCCCGGCCGACGCGGTGGTGTTCGTCGACCACGACGACCCCTACCTGGTGCCCGAGCTCACCAGGGTGCTCGGCGGCGAGGCCGGCTACGTCGGGGTGATGGGCAGCCGCCGGCACACTCCCGGCTTCGTGGCCGGGCTGCGCTCGGCCGGGGTCGACGTCGGCCGGCTGCGCAGCCCGACCGGCCTGGACCTGGGCGCCCGGGTGCCGCCCGAGATCGCCCTGTCGATCCTGGCGGAGGTCATGGCCGCCACCCGCGGCCGGCCGGGCGGCAGCCTGGACATCGTCAACCGGTGAGCGAGCCGCGGTGGCGCAGAGAAAGGGCCCCGAGGCGCTCGCCCACGGGCCTGGCACCCGCGGGGCTCCTCGGGGCCCCTCTCACCCCCGAACGGCACCCCTGGAACCCGCCTTGAGGGGGCGAATCCCCTGCGCCACAGCCCTGGGACGGGGCTGCGACGCACGGTCCGGCGTTACACGCCAGACCCAACCGTTCAAAACGGCACGGGGCGTACCGCTAGCCTCCGTGCCGTTGCACCGGACAATGCCAGAACGCCGGTTTCCAGTCAATCCGTTACCTACGAGATTCTGCGTCCGATCCCGGGCGAGTGCGCGCCGGACGGTCGGCGCCGCCCGATTGGCCCCGGGGTGACCTCGCCGGCCGAGCACGGCGGCGCTCCGGCGCTGGCGGTGGAGCACCTGTCGAAGCGGTTCGGTGGCCGCGTCGCCTTCGACGACGTCTCCTTCCAGGTGGGGCACGGTGAGGTGTTCGGGTTCCTCGGCCCCAACGGCGCCGGCAAGACCACCACGGTGCGGACGCTCGGCACGCTCGTCGCGCCGACCTCCGGGTCGGCGACGGTCGCCGGGATCCCGCTCGCGCCGGAGAACGGCGTGGAGATCCGCCGGCGGATCTCGATCATGCCCGAGTCGCCAGGCCTGTACCTGCGCTTGAGCGTGACCGAGAACCTCGAATGCTTCGCCGATCTGTACGAGGCGCCCGACGCGAGGGACCGCATCGGCCGCGCCCTGCGGGCCGTCGACCTGGCCGACCGGGCCGACGACGCCTGCGGCGCCCTGTCCAAGGGGCTGCGGCAGCGGGTCGCCCTGGCCAGGGCATTGCTCAGCGACCCCGAGGTCCTGTTCCTCGACGAGCCGACCTCCGGCCTCGACCCGGGCGCCGCCCGCGACGTCCACGAGCTGATCGACGAGCTGCGCCGCCGCGGCGTCACCATCTTCCTGACCACCCACCGCCTCGACGAGGCGGAGCGCCTGTGCGACCGCGTCGCCATCCTGAACACCACCTTGCGCACGATCGGTCGTCCCGACGAGCTGCGCGCGCAGCTGTTCGCCAGGACGCTCGCGGTCAGGACGCTCGCCCCGCTGCCCGACCCGGACCGCGTCTTCGGCGGCCTGGAGGCCGTCGAGGGCTGGGAGCAGGACGGCGCCGGCGGCTACGTCATCGCCGTCTCCGACGTGACCGTCGCCGCGCCCGCGATCACCCGCGCGCTGGTCGAGGCGGGGGCCGAGGTGCTCTCGGTCGGCGAGTCGCGCCACTCCCTCGAGGACGTCTACCTCCAGCTGGTCGGCGAGGACCAGGAGGCGCGCCGGAGGTGAGCATGAGCAGCAGGCGCGTCCGGGCCGTGCTCCGCAAGGAGCTGCGGGAGTACCGGCGCAGCGGCAACATCGTCGCCGCCATGGTCGTCTTCCCGCTGATCTTCCTCATCCAACCGCTGGTCGTGGTGTTCGTCCTGCCCGCGTCGGCAGCGGCCGGGCTCAGCCACGAGCACCTGCTGCTGTACATGCTGGGCATCCCGGCGATCGTGCCGGCAGCGGTCGCCGCCTACGCGGTGGTCGGCGAGCGGCAGCAGGGCACGCTGGAGCCGGTGCTCACCACGCCCGTTCGCCGCGAGGAGCTCCTGCTGGGCAAGGCGCTGGCGGCGCTGGTCCCATCGGTCGCGGTCGCGTACGCGGTCTACGCCTTCTTCCTGGCCTGCGTCGGGCTGTTCGCACGCCCGGGTGTGGCTGCAGCGCTCCTGCGAGGCCCGGAGCTGCTCGCCCAGGTCGTCTTCACGCCGCTGCTCGCCGGCTGGTCGATCTGGGTCGGCATCTGGATCTCGGCGAGGTCGAACGACGTCAGGGTCGCGCAGCAGCTCGGCATGCTCGCCAGCCTCCCGTCGGTCCTGGTGACGTCGCTGATCGCCTTCGACGTCATCCACGCCACCCTCGGTCTCGCCCTCGGCCTGGCGGCGGTGCTGCTGCTCCTCCAAGGACTCGGCTGGCGGATCACGTCGGCCAGCTTCGACCGCGAACGGCTCATCACCGGCGCCGCGTAAGCTGTACCAGCCGCGCCGTTTCGCCCCGTTCCCGCGAAAGGAGCCGGTGAGATGCCCGACATCCAGGTCGGCCAGGAAGCCCCGGACTTCGCCCTCAAGGACCAGAGCAACCAGCTTCGGCGCCTGTCCGAGTTCCGTGGCCGCAAGCACGTGCTCGTCACCTTCTACCCGCTGGCCTTCTCCGGGATCTGCACCGCCGAGCTGTGCCAGCTCCGCGACGACCTGCCGAGCTTCGACAACGACCAGGTCGCCACCGTCGCCGTCTCGGTCGACTCCCGCTACGTGCTGCGCGCCTTCGCCGAGCACGAGGGCTACCGCTTCACCCTGCTCAGCGACTTCTGGCCGCACGGCGAGGTGGCCAGGCGCTACGGGGTGTTCAACGACGAGCGAGGCTTCGCCAACCGGGGCTCGTTCATCGTCGACAAGCGCGGCGTCGTGCGCTGGCTGACCGTCCACCAGCCGACCGAGCCGCGCGACCCCGACGAGTACCGCGAGGCCCTGGCCGCGCTGCTCGCCGAGGACGCCTGACCCGGCGGCGGTCGCTCAGCGCAGCCGGCGGTAGCGGCGGATCAGCGTGTTGGTGGAGCTGTCGTGGGCGAGGTCGGGCTCGGCGGGCGCCAGCTCGCCGGCGATCCGGCCGGCCAGCACCTTGCCCAGCTCCACCCCCCACTGGTCGAACGAGTTCACCCCCCACACCGTCCCCTGGGTGAGCACCTTGTGCTCGTACAGGGCGACCAGCTGGCCGAGCACGCCCGGGCTCAGCTCCGGCGCCAGGATCGTGTTGCTGGGGCGGTTGCCGGGGAAGGTCCGGTGCGGCACCAGCGCGGGCGCGACCCCCTCGGCGGCGACCTCCTCGGCGGTGCGGCCGAAGGCCAGCGCCTCGGTCTGGGCGAACAGGTTGGCCATCAGCAGGTCGTGGTGGTCGCCGACCCGCTGCGCCGGGCGGCAGAAGCCGATGAAGTCGCAGGGGATCAGCCTGGTCCCCTGGTGGATGAGCTGGTAGAAGGCGTGCTGGCCATTGGTGCCCGGCTCACCCCATACCACCGGCCCGGTCGGCACCCCCACCGGCTCGCCGGCCAGGGTGACCGACTTGCCGTTGGACTCCATGTCCAGCTGCTGCAGGTAGGCGGGGAAGCGGGCCAGGTACTGGTTGTAGGGCAGGATCGCGGTCGTCTCGGCGCCGAAGAGGTCGGCGTACCAGACGCCGATCAGGCCGAGCAGCACCGGCAGGTTGCGCTCGAACGGCGCGCTGCGGAAGTGCTCGTCGATGGTGTGGAAGCCGGCCAGCATCTCGTCGAAGCGGTCGGGGCCGATCGCCACCATCAGCGACAGGCCGATCGCCGAGTCGTAGGAGTAGCGGCCGCCGACCCAGTCCCAGAAGCCGAACATGTTGGCCGGGTCGATGCCGAAGGCGGCGACCTCCCGCGCGTTGGTCGACACCGCCACGAAATGGCGGGCGACCGCCTCCTCGCCGAGCGCGCCGACCAGCCAGGCGCGGGCGGTGCGCGCGTTGGTCAGCGTCTCCAGGGTGGTGAAGGTCTTGGAGCTGACGACGAACAGCGTTTCGGCCGGGTCCAGGTCGCGGGTGGCCTCGGCGATGTCGGCGCCGTCCACGTTGGACACGAACCGGAAGCGGCGCGAGCGGTCGCTGTAGGGCCGCAGCGCCTGGTAGGCCATTGCCGGGCCCAGGTCGGAGCCGCCGATGCCGACGTTGACCAGGTTGCGGATCGGCCGGCCGGTCTGCCCGGTCCAGGCGCCGGAGCGGACCCGGCCGGCGAACCCGCGCATCCTGGCGAGCACCGCGTGGACCTCGGGCACCACGTCGGTGCCGTCCAGCAGGATCGAGCTGGCCGCCGGGGCGCGCAGGGCGACGTGCAGCACCGCTCGGTCCTCGGTGGTGTTGATGCGCTCGCCGGCGAACATCGCGTCGATCCGTTCCCGCAGGCCGGCCCGCTCGGCGACGGCCAGCAGCAGGCGCAGCGTCTCGCCGGTCAGCCGCTGCTTGGAGAAGTCCAGGTACAGGTCGCCGGCCTCGGCGGTCAGCGCCTCGCCGCGGCCGGGGTCGGCGGCGAACAGCTCGCGCAGGTGGACGTCCTTGACCCGCTGGTGGTGCTCGGCCAGGGCCCGCCACTCCGCGGTCCGCTCGATCCGGGTGGGTGGTTGCATACCGAGACCTCCGGCTGCGAGCGTAGCGGGACGGAGACCCGATCCTACGGGACAGGATGGTGAGCATGGGCGGCTTCGTGTCGCGAGGGTTCAGGGGCCGCCGGCGGCCGCCGGACGAGCAGGCCGGGCGGGTGCCGCCCGGCCAGTACGTGGAGTCGGGCTTCCCGGTGCTCACCGCCGGGCCGACCCCCCGGATCGACCTGGCCAGCTGGCGGTTCCGGGTGGAGGGCCTGGTCGAGCGACCGCAGGAGTGGACCTGGGAGCAGATCCACCAGCTGCCGCCGGCGACCTTCCGCGGCGACATCCACTGCGTCACCAAGTGGACCAAGCTGGACACGACCTTCAGCGGCGTGTCGGTGGACACCCTGCTGGAGCAGGCCGGGCCGCTGCCCGCCGCCACCCACGTGCTGGCCTCCTCCTACGGCGGCTACACCACCAACCTGCCGCTGGAGGACGTACGCGGCGGGCTCGCCTACGTGGTCTGGGACTACGACGGCCAGCCGCTGCCACCCGAGCACGGCGGGCCCGCGCGGCTGCTGGTGCCGCACCTGTACTTCTGGAAGAGCGCCAAGTGGGTGCGGGGGCTGCGCCTGCTCGACCACGACCTGCAGGGGTTCTGGGAGTCGCTGGGATACCACAATTTGGGCGACCCCTGGAGAGAGCAACGGTACTGGGGCGACTGAGGACGCCGCCGTGCAGAAGGCGCGGTCAGGAAGTACACTCCGAGCCAGAGTCGAACACTCGTTCGAGCCGGTCGAGAGGACTCTGGTCGATGGCAACCGCACCTGGTTCTGACTTCCGCTGGGGAGTCCTTCTCAGGCGTTCGAAATTCAATCGCCAGATGACCGCCGAGGGCGAGGTCGTGGTGTTCGAGGAGTCCACCGAGCGCCAGGAAATGGAGGTCGTGTGGCACATCAAGAACCACAACATGGGTGTCATCGTTGACGTCTACAAGGATATTGCATCTGGCTGGAGGCCAGGCGCCGCACGGCCAAGGTTCAAGCACGCGCTGGTCGATCTCGCTTCGGGCAGGATTGACGGCATCGCGGTTCTAAATATCGACCGCCTCACTAGGCGCAAGGATCAAGTTCGCCCCATCCTGAATGCCTTGGAGGGGATGGGCGGCAGACTGTTCTCTCTTGAGGATGAACTGGACACAGCGAGCGACGATCCAGGCACAAAGCTTCGCTTTTACCAACTGGTGGGGCGCGCGGAACGGGAGGCGAGAAGAACCTCAGAACGCATAAAGCTGGCGGCGAAGCACCGCGCACGAGAGGGTTTGCCGCAACGCAGCTCCGACCCCACGAGATCGCCCCACATGCGACCCTTCGGGCATACCGCAGACTGGTCCAATCTCGTACCGCGCGAGGCCGAGCTTCTCAACGAAGCAGCATTGCGTATAGTTGCCAACGAAGCCCCCCACGCCATCTGCAGAGATTTCATGGAGAGGCGTATTCCCACTGCCAGGGGAAAGACGCACTGGTATTCCGCTAACCTGACAACAGCGACCCTTATATCCCCTCGCATGATCGGCAAGCGGGAATATGACGGCACGCTGATTGACCTGCCCGACGTGCCGCCCATTCTGCCTGAGCATCTGTGGAGGCAGGTGCGCGAGAGGCTGGCACCTCACACGAGGCGGACGGGACGCAGGGAAACTCGCCAAGCCTCAAACATCGCCCTGTGTGCGGGCTGTGGGATCACGGTGATTGGTGACGTCGATGATGGCACGCCCATCTACAGGTGCAGGAAGCGCCCCGCGGAACCGGGGGCGTGCGGTGGCATGTCGGCAACAGCGGCTTTCGTCGATGCAGTCATCAACGAGATGGTCGTTACGTTCCTGACCAATCGGCGGCGCGTTGAGGCCCTGTTGCAACAGTACCGACTTGATGGTCCCGAGATGGCTGCCATCGACGCCAGGTACGCCGATCTTCAAGAGAACAAGATGGCTCTG
>DASQWY010000110.1:0-6768 GCA_035640005.1 Actinomycetes bacterium | reverse complement strand
CCGCCTGCCCGGAGCCGGGTTGCTGCGGCTGCCCGTAACCGGGCGGCTGCCCGTACCCCTGCTGCCCGTACCAGGGCGGCTGGCCGTAGCCCTGGCCCTGCCCCTGGCCGGGCGGCGGCGGCCAGCCGGGCTGCCCGCCGGGTGGGCCGTAGCCCGGCTGCTGCCCGTAGCCGCCCTGCCAGCCGCCGGCCGGCTGGGCGGCCGGGCGGTTCCTGGACGCCCGCACCACCAGCACGATGATGAGCACGACCAGCGCCAGCAGCACCAGCACGCCCACCGAGACGCCGACCACCACCCGGCGGACGATCTCCGCCGGGCTCTTGTCGAGCCCGGCCGGGCGCGGCCCGAAGCGCGTCTCCAGCACCGCCCGCGGGTACACGCGCGGGTTGTCGAACAGGCCGTTGCCGCGGGGCTGCACGGTGACCTGCTGCACCTCCAGCGGCAGGTTCTCCCAGATGACCTGCGCGGCCCGGTCCTCCTCGGCCAGCCGCTCCAGCGGGCCGGCGCTCGAGTCGTAGACCAGGTCGGCGTTGCGGTTGTGGACGTTCAGGTCCGGGTTGTCGATGCCGGCGTCACGCAGCCTGCTCACCGTGCGGATCGTGCCGCTGGCCAGGTCGCAGCCGCCGAGGACCAGCGCGGCCAGGATGAGCGCCGCCAGCCAGCGCCAGCGGGGTGCCGGGTTCGTCATCACCGCTCCTTGTCGCGTGCCGTCGGGGCAACGTTAGCCCGGCAGCCGGCCCGCGGCGAGTGGGCGTGGGGAACGATTTGCGTGCCCTTCGGTGAATCTCTGACCGGCGGTGATATGCTCGCCCGCGCCCTCGGTTACGCTCGCGCACGAAAGGCATCTTCCCCATGGCCGCCATCGAGCTCGTCGTCGCCCGGGAGGTCCTCGACTCGCGCGGCAACCCCACCCTCGAGTGCGAGGTCGTGCTCGAGGACGGCGGCCTCGGCCGCGCGATCGTCCCCTCCGGCGCCTCCACCGGCCGCTTCGAGGCGGTCGAGCTGCGCGACGGCGGCGAACGCTACGGCGGCAGGGGCGTGCTGACCGCCGTCCGCCACGTCAACGAGGTGATCGCCCCGGCGCTGCTGGACGAGGACGCCTACGACCAGCGGGCGGTCGACCAGCTGGTGCTGGAGCTGGACGGCAGCGACAACAAGGCCAAGCTCGGGGCCAACGCCACCCTGGGGGCGTCGATGGCGGTGGCGCGGGCGGCGGCCGACTCGCTCGGCGTGCCGCTGTACCGCTACCTGGGCGGGCTCTCCGCCCACCTGCTGCCGGTCCCGATGATGAACGTGCTGAACGGCGGGGTGCACGCCGACAACTCAGTCGACTTCCAGGAGTTCATGGTGGTGCCGGTCGGCGCGCCGTCGTTCGCCGAGGCGCTGCGCATGGGCGCCGAGGTCTACCACGCGCTCAAGGGCGTGCTGAAGGCCCGCGGCCTGTCGACCGGCGTCGGCGACGAGGGAGGCTTCGCTCCCGACCTGCCCGGCAACGAGTCCGCCCTGGAGCTGCTGGTCGAGGCGATCGGCGCGGCCGGCTTCGAACCAGGCGCCGAGGTTGCCCTCGCCATGGACCCGGCCACCAGCGAGCTGTACGCGGACGGCCGCTACGAGCTGGCCGGGGAGGGTCGCACCCTGGACGCCGACGGCATGGCCGAGCTGTGGGGGACGCTCTGCGACCGCTACCCGATCGTCTCCATCGAGGACGGCCTGGCCGAGGACGACTGGGCCGGCTGGGTGGCGCTCACCGAGGCGCTGGAGGAGCGGGTGCAGCTGGTCGGCGACGACCTGTTCGTCACCAACCCGACCCGCATCCAGCGCGGCGTGGACGAGGGCGCGGCCAACTCGGTGCTGATCAAGGTCAACCAGATCGGCACCCTGACCGAGACCGTCGACGCGGTGGAGCTGGCCCACCGCAACGGCTACTCCACGGTGGTCAGCCACCGCTCGGGGGAGACCGAGGACACCCTGATCGCCGACCTGGCCGTGGCGGTCGGCTCCGGCCAGATCAAGACCGGCGCGCCCTGCCGCACCGACCGGGTCGCCAAGTACAACCAGCTGCTGCGGATCGAGGAGGGCCTCGGCGCCAGCGCCCGCTTCCCCGGCCGGCTGGCCTTCCCGCGCACCTTCGCGGAGCAGGCCGAGTGACCCCGATGGGCCGCCTCGGGCGGCTGGCGGCGGGCGGCGACCGGTCGCGGCCGCCGCTCGGCCTCACCTCCCGGGGCGCGCTGCTGTTCCTGATCGTGTTCGCGCTGGCCGCCACCGCCGTGTACCCGCTGCGCCAGTACGTCGCCCAGCGGGACCGGATCCAGCAGCTCACCGCCAAGCAGCAGGCCCTGCGGGACGAGAACCAGCGGCTGGAGCGGGAGCGCGCCAGGCTGAACGACCCCGCCTACGTCGAGGAGCTCGCCAAGCGCGACTTCCACGTGGTGAAGCCGGGCGAGGAGCAGTGGGTGGTGACCGGCACCCCGCCGAGCACCCGCCCGCCCGCCGCGGCGACAGCCGCCGCCCGGCCGCGCCCTTGGTACAAACGCCTCTGGGGCGCGCTCACCGGTTGGCTCCGCTGAACCAGACGGGTGGCCCGAACGGGGTCGCTCGTGAATTTGTTGACGCTCCGGCGTAGGCGTCCCTACGATGGCTGCGGGCCGAGCGCGTCGGCCCACAAGTCATCAAGGAAGGAGCGTCGGTCGCTTGTCTGCCGAGGTCGGGGCCATCGTCTCGGGCACGGTCGCTCGCATCGCACCCTACGGAGCCTTCATCCGGCTCGAATCGGGCGAGACGGGTCTCGTCCACATCTCCGAGATAGACCGCAACTACGTGCGCTCGGTCGAGGAGCACCTGCGCATCGACGACCCGGTCACCGTGAAGGTCGTCGGCATCAAGGAAGACGGCAAGATCGACCTGTCGATCAAGCAGGCCGATCCCACCTGGCAACCGGAGGTCGCCCGGCCCCGCCGCGCCGGCAAGGACCCGGAGTTCGAGCAGAAGCTCAAGCGGTTCATGCGCTCCAGCGAGGAGCGGCTGGTGGACGTCAAGCGCCAGCGCGAGGGCAGGCGCGGGTAGGCGTGCCCCGCACGCCCGACCGCTCACCCTCCCGGCCAGTCCCCGACCAGCTTCCCGACCCGCTGTCCCTGCCCTGGGCCGGCCCGCCCGCGCGCGCGGCCGACCCGCGGGCCGAGCCCGGCTGGGCGGCGTCCCTGCCGGACGCCTCCGACGCCGACCGCCGCCTGATCGAGGCCGAGATCGGCCGCCCGGTGCGCGGCTCGGTGGCGGTCGCCGCCCGCTGCCGCTACGGGCTGCCCGCGGTGGTCCGCACCGCCCCGCGGCTGCCCGACGGCACCCCGTTCCCGACCCTGTACTGGCTGGCCTGCCCGGCGGCCCGGGTGGCGGTCGGCCGGCTGGAGGCGGCCGGCTGGAACGCCCGCCTGTCCGAGCGGGTCGCCGGCGACCCGGCGCTGGCCGTCGCCCACGCCGCCGCCCACGCCAGCTACCTCGCCCAGCGCGACGCCCTCGGGCGGCTGCCCGGCGACCCCGGCGTCGGCGGCCTCCCCGGCCGGGTGAAGTGCCTGCACGCCCTCTACGCCCACCACGCGGCCACCGGCGCCGACCCGGTCGGCCGCCTCGTCGCCCAGGTCGTCGACCCGGTCGACTGCCCAGGGCCCTGCGTGGACGGGGCGGGCGGATGACCGCCGCGGCCGAGCCGCAGCGCCTGGCGGCCCTAGACGTCGGCACCAACAGCACCCGACTCCTCGTGGCCGAGGTCCTTGACGGCCAGATCACCAGGGACCTGGCCCGCGAGATGGTGATCACGCGGCTGGGGCGCGGGGTGGACCGGACCCGCTGGATCGACCCCGCGGCGCTCGGCCGCACCCTGGAGGTCCTCGCCGGCTACGCGGCCACCTGCGACCGCCTCGGCGCCGCCCGCCGCCGCCTGGTCGCGACCAGCGCGACCAGGGACGCCGTCAACCGGGACGAGTTCCTGGACGGCGCGCGCCGCGCCGTCGGGGTGGAGCCCGAGGTGCTGACCGGCGAGTCGGAGGCGGCCGCCGCCTACCTCGGCGCCACCGCCGGGCTGCCGGGCGACCGGCGCACCCTGGTGGTGGACATCGGCGGCGGCTCGACCGAGCTGATCCTCGGCGGCCGCCGGCCCGAGGGGATGGTCTCCCTGGACGTCGGCTGCGTCCGCCTGACAGAGCGGCACCTGCGCGACGACCCGCCGACCGCCGGCCAGGTGGCCGCTCTGCGAGCCGACGTCGACGCCCACCTGGAGCGGGCGGCGGAGGCGCTGGACCCCTCGACCGCCGAGCGCGTGATCGGGGTGGCCGGCACGGTCACCACCGTGACGGCGATCGCCCTCGGCCTGGACGCCTACGACCCCCGCCGGATCCACCTGGCCGCGGTGGACGCGGGCACCATCGCCGCCACCGCCGAGAAGCTGGCCGTCATGACCGTCGCCGAGCGCGCCGCCCTGCCGGTGATGGCCCCGGGCCGGGAGGACGTGATCGCCGCCGGCGCCCTGCTGCTCGACCGGCTCGTCCGCCGTTTCGGCTTCCCGCAGGTGATCGCCAGCGAGGCCGACATCCTCGACGGCGTCCTCCTCCAGCTCGCCCACCGGCCGGGCTGAGACCTCATCCATCCGTACCAAGGCAGGCTCGGGAGCCCGGTTACCGCAGGTGCTGGCTGTCAGGCGACCGGGAGGCTGCCAGGCTTGGCGTGCGGTCCCCCTGACCGGCCCGGGCGGCGCGCCTTCCCCCGCGCCGTCCGGGCCCTCGTGTCGAGCCTCCCGGTCAGCGGCGCGGTTCCGCCTGCAGCAGCTTGACGGGCAGCTCCCGCCCGGTCGGGGTGCTGTAGGTGAACTCGTCGCCGGCCTTGCGCCCGGCGACCGCCTGGCCGAGGGGCGACTGGGCGCTCAGCACCTCCATGCCGTCGATCGCCTCCTCGCGGCTGCCGAGGAAGTAGGTCTCCTCCTCGCCGGCGATCTCGAGGGTGACCACCATGCCAGGGCCGGCCACGCCGCTGGCCGGGGCCTCGCCGACCACCGCCGAGCTGAGCAGCGCCTCCAGCTGCCGGATGCGGGCCTCCATCAACCCCTGCTCGTTCTTGGCCGCGTCGTAGTCGGCGTTCTCGCGGATGTCGCCGTGCTCGCGGGCGGCGCCGATCGCCTGGGAGATGCGCTCGCGGCCCTCGGTCTTGAGCACCTGCAGCTCGCTGCTGAGGCGCTCGTAGGCCTCCGGCGTGAGGTAGGTGACGCTGCGCTCGGTTCCTTGCTGCTGGGACATGGTCGTCGGACCTCCTTGGCCGGCATGGGGAAGGGCAGGGGCCTCGCCTGAAGCCCTCGCGTCGCCGGCCGCCGTGCTGCTACAGGTTGCCGCGCCGCTCCTGCTCGCGTTCCAGGGCGACGAACAGGGCTTTGAAGTTGCCCTCGCCGAAGCCTCGGGCGCCATGCCGCTCGATCAGCTCGAAGAAGACCGTCGGCCGGTCCTGGTTCATCGCGGTGAAGATCTGCAACAGGTAACCCTCGTCGTCACGGTCGGCCAGGATACCGAGTTCCTGGAAGCTGGCCAGGTCCAGCCGGATGTCGCCGAAGCGGCCGGCGAGGTCCTGGTAGTAGGCGTCGGGGACCCGCATGAACTCGATCCCGCGGGCCCGCAGCGCCCGGACGCTGGCGACGATGTCGCCGGTCTGGATGGCGATGTGCTGCACCCCGGGGCCGCCGTAGAAGTCCAGGTACTCGTCGATCTGCGAGCGTTTCTTGCCCTTGGCCGGCTCGTTGATGGGGAACTTGACGCGCCCCTCGCCGTCCCACACGACCTTGGACATCAGCGCCGAGTACTCGGTGGAGATCGCCTCGTCGCTGAAGTGGACCAGCTGGGTGAAGCCCATGACCCGCTCGTAGAAGCCGACCCACTGGTCCATCCTGCCCAGCTCGACGTTGCCGACCACGTGGTCGATGGCCTGCAGGCCGACCGGCGGCAGCGGGTCGGCGGGCGCCTCCCAGCGCTGGTAGCCGGGCCAGTACGGGCCGGTGTAGTCGGAGCGGTCGACCAGCGAGTGGACGGTCTCGCCGTAGGTGGCGATGGCGGCGTGGCGGAGGACGCCGTGCTCGTCCTTGTCGTCGGCCGGGTCGCGCACGCCACGGGCGCCGCGCCCGACGGCGGCGTGGTGGGCGACCGCGGCGTCGGGCACGGCCAGGGCGACGTCGTGGACGCCGTCGCCGTGGCGGGCGACGTGCGCGGCGACCTCGGAGTCGGGGCGCAGCGCGGTGGTCAGGACCAGCCGGACCGTGCCCTGCTCCAGGACCCAGGAGGCGCGGTCGCGCACGCCGGTCTCGGGGCCGGCGTAGGCGACCGGGCTGAAGCCGTAGGCCGTGCGGTAGAAGTGGGCCGCCTGCTTGGCGTTGCCGACCCACAGCTCGACATGGTCGATGCCGAGCAGGGCAAGAGGGTCGTTGCTGGTCGCGGTCATCCGCCACCTCCCGCGAGACGGCCAAAGGCGCCCTAGAAGCAGAAACGGGCGGGCTCAGTGCCCGCACGCGACAACGCTACCGTGTCGACGCCGGGCTGCGCCAGGACAAATCGGAAACAGTCGCAGGGTCGGACGTGAATGCCCACGGACCGCCCGGCAGGACGGCCAGCGGCAGGCGCAGCTCGAAGCGCGCCCCACCCCCCTGGGGCTCCCCGGCCCCCTCCGCCAGCAGCAGCTCCCCACCCTGCGCCTGCGCCAGCTGCCGGGCGATGTACAACCCCAACCCCACCCCACCCGCCCGCC
>DASQWY010000109.1:0-6159 GCA_035640005.1 Actinomycetes bacterium | reverse complement strand
GGGCGGAGAGCTCTGCCATCTGCCGCCTCCAGCCGGCGACGTCCTGGTTCATACGCACGAACACCTGGAACGACCCGTCCCACATCCACGGGGGCGGGTAGGGCCGGCCGGCGCCCGGGTAGGTCCCGCGCTCCCCCTCGTAGCCGAGCACGAACTCGCCCGCCGCGATGATCGGGGTGCCGGCCTGCTCCTCGGCCTCCCAGCGTCCGTTACGGAAGGTCGCGGCGGTGAAGCCGCTGACACCCGGCTGGGAGACGCCGTCCTTGAACCCGAAGTGCTCGCTGCCCCCGAAGTTCTTGGGCAGGGTCTGGCCGCGTTGCCATGGGGTCGTGCGGCCGTCCAGCTGCCGCACCTCGAGCACCTCCAGACGTGGTCGCGCGCGCCCCAGCTCCTCGGCGGCCCGGTCGGCGAGCTCCCGCTCGTCGTCGCCCGCGATGGTCAGCAGCGCGTCGACCGGGGGCTGGTCCACCCCGCCGACGACCCAGTCCCTCGGGTCGCTGCCGCCCTGGTCGCCGAGGAGGGCGGCGGAGGCCATCCGCCCGCCGAGCGCGTCGGCGCGATCCGCCGGCGCGCCGTACCAGAACGCCTGGTAGGCATACAGGTCGGCGGCGACCTCCGGGTGCAGCGTCACCAGCCCCGAGGCGGTGAGGCCCACGGCCGCCCATGTCCTGGTGGGCGGCTGGTCGCCGGTGGTCCTCGCCTCGCGCCGTTCCTGCCCGTGCTGGACCACCGCCTGGGTGGTGGCGACGCGCCCGTCCCTGGCGAGCTCGCCGAGCCAGCCGCGGGCGCCGTCCCGGTCGTGCCTGAAGTTGAGGAACACGAACAGCTGCACGGGCTTGTTGAAGGGCGCCAGGATGTTGCCCTGGATGCTCTCGGACGTGCGGAGCCGGTCGTCGGTCGGTGCCGGGTTCCGCAGCCTGCCCCCCATGACGCCTCCCGACCGAGTCGGCTCGTACCGCCTGAGCGGCCAAGTCTGGTCGTTGCGCGCGGAGCAGTCAATAACGTGAGTCGTCCCGGAATGGCCCGCTTGTCGGGGTCAGCCGCCCAGCTCGGCGAGGGCCTCCAGCATGCGGTCGACGTCCGAGCGGTCGTTGTAGTGGACCAGGCCGGCACGCACCGCGCTGCCGGCCTCGCGGATGCCGAGCGCGCCGGTCAGCTCCCAGGCGTAGTTGTGGCCGTTCCAGACGTTGACCTTGCGCGCCGCCAGGTGCTCGGCGACCTGGCGGGGGCTGCGGCCGGCGACCGTGAAGTAGGCGGTGGCGGTGCGGCTGGCGGGTTTGCCGTACAGGGTCACGTGGTCCATCGCCTCCAGCCCGTCCAGCAGCCGGCCGAGCAGCGTCTGCTCGTGCGCCTCGGCGGCGGCCATGGACTGGAGCAGCCTTGCCCGCCGCGGGCCGCCGGCGTCGGGATCCAGCGAGGCGAGGTGGTCGACGGCGGCGGCCACGCCGGCGAGGTCGGCGAACGGCGCGGTGCCGGTCTCGAAGCGCCAGGGGACCTCGTCGGGCGAGGCGGCGAGCTTGTCCGGGCGCAGCGTGGCCAGCAGGCCGGGGTCGGCGACGACCGCGCCGACGTGCGGCCCGGACCACTTGTAGGCGCTGGTGGCGTAGAAGTCCGCGCCCAGCGCCGCCAGGTCGACCGGGCCGTGGGCGGTGGCGTGGACGCCGTCGACGTAGGCGAGCGCGCCCACCGCGTGGGCCATCGCGCAGATGGCGGCGACCTCGGGCCGGGTGCCGAGCACGTTGCTGGCGGCGGTGACCGCCACCAGCCGGGTGCGCTCCGACAGCAGCCGCCGGTACTGGCCGGCGGGCAGCTCGCCGCTGGCCAGGTCGACCTCGGCCCAGCGCACGGTGGCGCCCGCCCGGGCCGCCGCCTGCAGCCAGGGCCGGACGTTGGCGTCGTGGTCGAGCCGGGAGACCACCAGCTCGTCGCCCGGCCCCCACCGCTTGGCCAGGGCGCCGGCCAGCCGGTAGGTGAGGGTGGTCATGTTCGGCCCCAGCACCACCCCGTCGGGGTCGCCGCCGACCAGGTCGGCGACCGCGCGGCGGCAGGCGGCCACCGCCTCCCCGGCGCGGGCGCTGGCCGGGAAGGCGCCGCCGAGGTTGCCGAGGCCCGCCCGCCAGGCGCCGGCGATCGCCTCGACCACCGCGGACGGCACCTGGGTGCCGGCGGCCCCGTCCAGGTAGGCGTACCCGTCGGCGAGGGCGGGGTACAGCCGGCGGACCCGGGCGACGTCGAAGGCCATGGCGCTACGCGGCTACGGCGCCACCGTGGACGGCCGCGGCGCCGGGACGACCGGGTCGCCCACCCGGATGACGCCGCCGCCGAGGATCCTGGCGCCCAGCCCGCCCCGGTGCACCAGGGCGCGCAGCAGCCCGGGCCTGCCGGTCAGCTCCTCCAGGTACCTGCACGGCTCGCTGAGCTCAAGGCCGCGCAGCCGCACCTGGCCGACCTGGAACTCCTGGCCGATCAGGTCGTTGAGGGGCACGCCGGCGGTGACGACGTTGCGGCGGTGCTGGCCGGGCGCCAGCACGATGCCGTGCTCGCGGGCGACCGCCTCCAGCGCCTCCTGCTGGATCAGGGTCACGTCGCGCTCGGGTCCCCCGCCGGCGGCCGGCTGGAAGTAGCGGTCGCCCTCCAGGCCCGCGCCGACGACGGCCCGGACCTCGGGCACGGCGAGCGTCGCCGCGCCCTCGGCGCGCGCCAGGTGGATGGAGACGACCGAGCCTGCCCACATGGTGCCGCCCTCCTGACCGCCACGGTCGACGGGGTGGCGGCTCCCCGCCACGGTAGCCCGGCCACGCGCCGGCCCTCCAGCGTTCTGGCCCTGTCCAGTCAGTACCGGTTGCCCAGGTCGTTGGAGAGCTGGTCGGCGCAGGCGCGCCGCGCCTGGTCGCTGGTGGCGTTGTCGATGCAGCGCCCGAACCTGCGGAACTCGTTGACGTGGGTGGCGAAGAAGGTGCCGATGCTGACGGTGAGCAGGATCCCGATCAGCAGGGCGACCGCGCCGGTCACCAGGCCGGCGACGGCCTGCCCGCGGTTGCTGGCGACCCCCTGGCCGACCCTGAGCAGGCCGACGATGCCGAAGATCACCGCCAGCAGGCCGATCAGGCCGCCCAGCGGGGCAAACAGGATCAGCACGGCGAGCACCAGGGCGACGATGCCGAGGACCAGCGCGGTCGTGCCCATGCCGTTGCGGGGCCGCCCCGCCGGGTAGCCGATGGGACCTTGCGCGGGTGGTGGGGTCTGGGCCATCTCTGCTCCTCTCGCCAGGGGGTGGCGTCCGCCCGGATCATCCCCCAGCGGAGGCCGGCGGCGGTATCTTCGCCGCGTGCAAGCGGGCGAGCCGAGCGACGAGGTCCGGGTCTCGACCGTCGAGCTGTTCTTCGACCTGGTCTTCGTCTTTACCATCACGCAGCTGACCGGCCTGCTGGCCGGCGACCCGAGCGTGCGGGGCCTGGCCCGCGTGCTGCTGGTGTTCGGCAACCTGTGGTGGATGTACGGCGGCTACGCCTGGCTGACCAACGCCGTGCCGCCCCGCGAGCTGGCGCCGCGGCTGCTGGTGCTGGTCGGCATGGCCGGGTTCCTGGTGGTCGCGCTGGCGATCCCCGACGCCTTCGACGGCGGCGGCGTGGCGCTGGGGCTCGGCTACCTGCTGGTGACGCTGGTGCACACCTGGATGTTCCTGCTGTCCAGCCAGGAGAGCGCGGTGCAGGCGATGCGCCGGCTCGGGCCCGCCAACGCCGTCGGTGCGCTGCTGCTGCTGGCGGCGGGCTTCGCCCACGGCGGCCCGCGCTGGGCGTTGTGGGCGGCCGCGTTCGCGCTGCACTGGGGCAGCCCGGTGTTCACCGCGGTGGCGGGCTTCCCGATCCGCGCCGCCCACTTCGTCGAGCGCCACGGGCTGATCGTGCTGATCGCCCTGGGCGAGAGCGTGGTGGCGGTCGGCATCGGCCTGCAGGGCCGCGGGCTGCCGGCCGGCCGGGTCGCCACGGCGCTGCTGGGCCTGGCGCTGGCCGCCGCGCTGTGGTGGCTGTACTTCGACGGCGAGGACGAGCGCGCCGAGCGCGCCCTGCGCCAGGCGGCCGCCGACCGGCCCCCGTGGCTGGCGCTGTTCGCGTTCGGCTACGCGTTCCTGCCGGTGCTGGGCGGGATCGTGGTGTTCGCCGCGGGGGTCAAGGACGCGGTGGTCCGCTACGACCGGCCGCTGGCCGCCTCGGCCGCGTGGTTCCTGGCCGGTGGGGTGGCCACCTACGTCGCCGGGCTGGCGTGGTTCCGGCGGCTGCTGCGCGCCGGGCCGGTCGGCCCGCGGCTGCTGATCGCCGCCGCGGTCCTGCCGACCGCGATCCTCGGCCCGGCGCTCTCCCCCGAGGCGCAGCTGGCGGCGCTGGCCGTGATCGTCGCCGGCGGGCTGCTGGCCGAGGCCGCCTTCCAGCAACGGCGGGCCGCCGACCGCTCGTGACGCGGGCGCCGATCTGGTTCAATCGGTCCCCTCGGCGGAACGGGTCCGAAACGAGAGGAGCGGGCGATGCAGCAGCAACCGGCCTACCCGGTGCAGTTCGCGGTCGACTACCCCGACCGCGCGCTCGACCGGCTGACCTCGGCCTTCAGGATCTTCGTGGCGATCCCCATCCTGATCGTGCTCGGGGCGGTGGGCGGGGAATCCTGGCAGTGGAGCAGCTCGAGCGGCACCGCCCGCACCGCGGCCGCCGGCGGGCTGCTGTTCCTCGGGCCGCTGCTGCTGATCCTGTTCCGGCAGAAGTACCCGCGCTGGTGGTTCGACTGGAACCTGGAGCTGCAGCGGTTCGGCAACCGGGTGGTCACCTACGTCGCCCTGATGGACGACCGCTACCCGGCCACCGACCAGCGGCAGTCGGTGCGGCTCGACTACCCCTACCCGGACGCCGCCCGGGACCTGAACCGCTGGCTGCCGCTGGTCAAGTGGCTGCTGGCCATCCCCCACTACGTCGTGCTGTTGTTCCTGGACATCGCGGCGCTGGTGGTGGCGGTGGTGGCCTGGTTCGCGATCCTGTTCACCGGCCGCTACCCCAGGGGGCTGTTCGACTTCGTGGAGGGCGTGATCCGCTGGCACAACCGCGTGATCGCCTACGCGTTCGTGCTGGTCACCGACAGGTACCCGCCGTTCCGGCTGGCCCCCTGAGCTGAGCGGCGCGCCGCCTACTGCTCGACGGTGTAGACCGCCCAGAAGTCCTGGGCGAGCTGCCGGTCGGTCAGGTAGTCGTACGGCATGGTGCAGTAGCCGTCCATGCCCCAGCCGGTGCCCCACGAGTTGCGCACCAGGAACCGCCGCGTCTCGTCGTCGTAGCCGACCGCCAGCACCGCGTGGCCGCCCAGCAGCGACTCCTGCTCGAGGTTCGGCATCGGCACCTCGCCGGTCCGGGCGACCTCCTGGCTCTCGAAGCTGTCGTAGACGGCGAACCCGAACACCACCGGGGTCCCCGAGGCCAGCGCGCCCTGCAGCTGGTGCAGCCGCTCGTGCCTGACCCGGCGGTAGACCAGCGCCTGGTGCTCGAGGGCGTCCTTGTAGCACTCGTCGCTGGGCTTGTCGCGGAACTTGGCGATGTCGTAGGGCCACATCGCCTCCGGGCACACGCCCAGCTTGCCGAGGCTCTTGATGCCGTCGCGGATCATCGCGCCGCTGTCGGTGTCGATCGAGCCCTCGACCGCCCGCTCGTTGTAGTAGATGAACAGGCGCGACGGCATGAAGTCCTGGCCGCCCTGCTTCTTGACGTCGTACTCGAAGGCGGCGCCGATCGCGTTGGCGGTGCAGCTGCCCAGGTGCCCCTGGTCGTACACGGGCGGGCAGTCGGCGCGCAGGTCGACCTTGCTGGGCAGCTCGGCCAGCACCGCGTCCGGCGCCGAGAACAGCAGGTCCCGCGCGTCGGGGATGTCCGGGATCCACCCGTACCGTTCCTACGACATCAGCGTCTGTCAGTCAGGGCTGACGGTGGCCCCGAACGGTCCTGGGCCGCCTGGTCCCCAACGGTGCCCGGTTCGGGCGGACGGGTCTTGTGGGCCGCTGGGTGTGGCCCTGCCCGCTGTCCTCCTGGACCGCCAGGTTCCTGTGCCGTCGGCTCAGGCACGACCGCCGGCGCAGCGTCAGCTCCACTGGTGGTCGTGGGCCGCCCGGCGGAGTCGGCAGCT
>DASQWY010000108.1:0-6070 GCA_035640005.1 Actinomycetes bacterium | reverse complement strand
ACCACCCGCTCCTCGGCGAAGGCGGCCGCCACCACCGTCCGCAAGGCCGCCGAGGCCGACGCCAAGGCCGCCAGGGACGCCGCCGGGCACGTCGGCGAGCGCTAGGCGCACGGCGGGTCGCCGCGCCATGCCGTGGCGGCCCGCCCGGACGGCGGATTAGCATGGCCGCACCCGCGGGGTTTGCCCCCGCGGGTGCTTCGCGTCACGGATGCGAAGCCACCCGCCGATCAGGGGGTCCGGTGCCGCCGTCCAACGGCCAGCTCTCGCCATCGCTCGCGCTCGCGGCCGACGTCCGCCGGGTCGCGGTTCTCTCGGTCCACTCCTCGCCCCTGGACCCGCCGGGCGTCGGCGACTCCGGCGGCATGAACGTCACCATCAGGGCGCTGGCCGGCGAGCTGGCCAGGGCCGGGATCGCCTCCGACCTGTACACGCGGGCCGCCTCGCCCGACCTGCCGCCGGTGGTCGAGGTCGAGCCGGGCGTGCGCGTGCTGCACCTGCCCGCCGGACCGCCCGAGCCGGTCCCCAAGCAGTCCCTGCCCCGCTACCTGTGCGCCTTCCTCTGCTCGCTGCTGCGAGCCGGGGAGCGCTACGGCCCCTACGACGTGCTGCACAGCCACTACTGGGTGTCCGGCTGGGTCGCCAGGCTGGCGCGGGAGCGCTGGGACAGCCCGGTGGTCCACTCCTTCCACACCCTCGGCCGGGTCAAGAACCTGAGCCTGGCCGACGGCGACCAGCCGGAGCCGCCGACCCGGCTGGCCGGCGAGGAGCGGGTGGCGGCCACCGCCGACTGCCTGCTGGCCCCCACCCCGGCCGAGGCCCGCCAGCTGGTCGAGCTGTACGGCGCCTCGCCGGCCAAGGTCCGCATCGTGCCCCACGGGGTCGACCGCGGCCGCTTCCACCCGGGCGACAGGGCGGCCGCCCGCGCCGCCCTGGGCGTCGCCCGGCCGCACGTGCTCGCCTTCGTCGGCCGGCTGCAGCCGCTGAAGGCGCCGGACCTGGCCGTGCTCGCCCTGGCCGAGCTGAGCCGCCGCCGCCCCGACCTGGACGCCGAGCTGCTGGTGGTCGGGGGGGCCTCCGGCAACGGCGCCGGCGAGCCTGCCCGGTTGCACCAGCTGGCCGGCCAGCTCGGCGTGGCCGACCGGGTCCGCTTCCTGGCGCCGCAGCCGCACGACCGGCTGGCCACCATCTACCGGGCGGCCGACGTGGTGCTGATGCCCTCCTGGTCGGAGTCGTTCGGCCTGGTCGCCCTAGAGGCGCAGGCCTGCGGGACGCCGGTGGTGGCCGCCGGGGTCGGCGGGCTGGTCCACGCGGTCGGCGACGGCACCACCGGGCTGCTGCTGCCTGGCCGCGACCCCGAGGCGTGGGCGGCCACCGTGGCCGGGCTGCTGTCGAGCCCGCGGCGGCTGGCGGCCATGGGCGCGGCGGCGGCGCGCTTCGCCGGCGCGCACGGCTGGGACCGCACGGCCACGCGCCTGCTGGGCATCTACGCCGACCTGGTGCAGGCCGCGCGCGAGCCCGCCCTGCAGCTGCAGCAGAGCTGCTGACGGCGAGCGTGCTGATGGTCGGGCGGGCGCTGGCCTTCGGGGCCCACCCCGACGACGTCGAGCTGCAGGCCGGCGGGACGCTCGCCGGCTGGGCCGCCGCCGGCGTCCACGTGGAGGTGGCCTGCTTCACCGTCGGGGAGAAGGGCACCCACGACCCCGCCGCCGACCCGGCGGAGCTGGCGCGGGTGCGCCGGGCCGAGGCCGAGGCGGCCGCCGCCGCCCTCGGCGCGGCCGCCGTCCACTTCCTCGGCGCGGTCGACGGCGAGCTGGAGGTGACCATGGCGCTGCGGCTGCGGGTGGCCCGCCTGGTGCGCCAGGTGCGGCCCGAGGTCGTGCTCGGCCACGACCCGTGGCGCCGCCACCTGCTGCACCCCGACCACCGGGCCGCCGGCTGGCTCACGGTCGACGGCGTGGTCACCGCCCGCGACCCGCTCTACGCTCCCGCCCTCGCCGCCGAGGGCCTGGCGACCCACCGGCCGCACACGGTGCTGCTGTTCGGCACCGACGCCCCCGACGAGCTGGTCGATGTCACCGCGGCGATGGGCGCCAAGCTGGCCGCCCTGCGCCGCCACGCCAGCCAGTTCGCCGACCCCGCCGACCTGGAGCGCCGGGTCCGCACCTGGAACGCGGCCATCGGCTTCGACGCCGGCCTGACGTACGCGGAGGCGTTTTCCAGCCTCGACACCCGCGGCCGCTGACCCACCCTTACCGGGCGGCGCGGCCGGCGAGGCCGCGGCCGCCGCGGCCGGAGATCGGCTCGGACGTGCGGGGCTCCCACCGGAACCGCCGCACGGCGACGAACAGGCCGACCGCGCCCCACGCCAGCAGCACGCCCAGGTGGTTCCAGTCGAAGCCGGCGCCGCCCTTGAACGGGCTGAAGGTGTCCTCCAGGGCCAGGGCGAAGTGCTTGACGGGGAAGAAGCCGCCGACCGACTTCAGCCACTGCGGGGCGCCTGCCATCGGGAAGAACACGTCGGAGACGAAGGCCACCGGCAGGAAGGTGAAGTTGGCCACGATCGGCGCCGCCTCGCCGTTGGCGATCAGCGACGCCACCGCCATCGACAGGGCGCAGAAGCAGGCCGCACCGAGCAGCACGGTGACCAGTGCCGCCGGCAGCATCCGCCAGATGATCCGCACGTGGAACAGCAGCACCCCGGCGCCGACCATCAGCACCGCGCTGACCACCGAGAACCACACCGACGACAGGATGCGGGCGGCGACGTAGACCCAGGTCGGCAGCGGCGTGCCGCGGACCCGCTTGAGGATGCCCATGTCGCGGCTCATCGCCACCGAGGTGGTCAGGCCCGTGTAGCAGGTCGAGCAGACCGCGAACGCCAGCAGCCCGGGGGTGAGGAACTGGGCGTAGCGGATGCCGCCCAGCTCCGGGAGCCGCTGGCTGCCGTTCAGCGAGCCGAACAGCAGCAGGAACATCAGCGGGAAGGCCAGCGAGAAGAACGCCGAGAACGGGTTGCGCAGGAACAGCTTGTTCTGGTTCCGGAGCTGGCGCAGCAGCAGCGGGCCGGTGGCCGGGTGGCCGGCGGTGGCGCGCTCAGCCATGGGACACCTCCGCGTGCTGGTCGATCCCGCCGGTGAGCCGCAGGTACACGTCCTCCAGCGAGGGCCGCGCCACCGTCAGCGCCTCCAGCTCCTCGCCCCTGGCCAGCGCCCAGCCGGTGAGCAGGTTCAGCGTGCGGGTCGGGGCGCCGGTGCGCAGCAGCACCCGGTCCTCGTGCCGCTGCAGCCCGTCGGGCAGCCCGCCGGGCAGGTCGGCGACGGCGACGCCGTCGGGCAGGCGGAAGCTGATGACCGCCTCGGCGACGTCGCGGCCGCCGAGCGACTCCGGGCTGCCCTCCGCCACGATCAGCCCGCCGACGATGATCGCCACCTTGTCGGCCAGGTTCTGCGCCTCGTCCATGTAGTGGGTGGTGAGCAGGATCGTCTTGCCGAGGTCCCGCAGGCTCTCGACCAGCTCCCAGGAGCGCCGGCGGGCCGACGGGTCGAAGCCGGTGGTCGGCTCGTCCAGGAAGATCAGGTCGGGGTCGCCGACGATGCCGAGGGCGAGGTCCAAGCGGCGCTGCTGGCCGCCGGAGAGCGTCTTGATCCTCGCCCTGCGCTTGTCGCGGAGACCGACCAGGTCGACCACCTCGCCGACGTCGCGGGGGCTGGGGTAGTAGCTGCCGAACAGGCCGACGGTCTCCTCGACGGTCAGCTCGCGGTCGAAGCCGGCCGACTGCAGCACGATGCCGATGCGCTCGCGGAAGTCGCGCTCGCCGCGCTGCGGGTCGTAGCCGAGCACCTCGACCTCGCCGCCGCTGCGCTCGCGGTGGCCCTCGAGGATCTCGACGGTGGTGGTCTTGCCGGCGCCGTTCGGGCCGAGCAGCGCGAAGCACTCGCCCTCGGCGACCTCGAAGTTGATGCCGCGCACGGCTTCCAGCTCGCCGTAGCGCTTGCGGAGGCCGGCCACGCGGATGGCTGGCACGAGGGGTCACATCCTTTCCGTCCGTGGCGGAGCGGGCCGCGGTGCCCGGCTCCCGAGGTAGTCTGAGACGGCCGGGCGGGATGCCGCAATCCACCCGGCGCGACGGCGGCGGCGACGAGGAGGCGACCCTGAACGGCGAGGCGGAGGCGCAAGCGGGACAGCCGGAACCCGAGCAGGTGCGGGCGGCGGCGCTGGCCGCGGTGTCCGCGTTCCTGGCCGACACGGACGTGGATGCCCAGGAGCTGGGCGACGGCCGCTGGTTCGTGCGCGTGGCCGGGGAGCGCAAGCTCGGCATCGGCGTGCACCTGGCGGTCGGCGACCGGACCCTGCGGGTGGAGTCGTTCTTCATGCGCGCCCCCGAGGAGCGGCAGGACCAGCTGTACCGCTACCTGCTGCTGCGGCAGGCGACCAGCTACCTGCTCCGGTTCACCCTCGACGAGGCCGGCGACCTGTTCCTGATCGGCCAGGTGCCGCTGCGAGCGGTCACGCCCGAGGAGGTCGACCGGATCGTCGGCACGGTACTTGATGTCGCTGATGCTTCCTATTTGCCCGCCGTGGAGGTTGGGTTCGCATCGAGCATTGCAGCCGAGAAAGCCTGGCGGGCGCGTTTGGGGGAGGGCCCGGGCAGTCCAGCATGAATTGCAATGATGAAATTCTGATGGCCGCAAGCTGCACATATGCGCTCTACCAGCGGAAACGTCGGCTTGACGGCCAGGGTGGCGCCTTCTAGATTGCGCTCCGCCCCGAGGGGCCGACGCGGTTGGACCGGGAAATCCGGAACGGAGTTCCGCCGGACGGGTTGACGAATCCGGCTGGTGCATCGGCGGTGAGGTGGGAAGCGCAACTCCCTCACTCTGCCGGTGAGGTTCAAGCGGCCCGCGAGGGTCGTAGGACGGAGCTTCCTCGTCGAGCCGGGAAGGTTGCGGGAGTTCCTCGGGGCGCCGATGACCCCCAGGGGTCGCTGGCCGGGAGCAGGCGGGTTCGCCCGCCGGTCAACCGGTTGCGGTTCCTGGGGGTCGTCCATTTGCCCCGGGCGGCCTCGGCCCGCTCGGCGGGCCGCCGCCTTCCCGTAGACTCGGGCGATCAGGACGCTCACCCGGCTCGGAGGCGCTCGTGTCGCTCACCCCGGAGACCGTCGTGACCGAGATGGCCCGGCCCGACGGCAAGACGTGCATGCTGCTGGTGCTGGACGGGCTTGGCGGCTACCGCACCAGCGGGCGCGGCTCGGAGCTGGCCGAGGCGCGCACCCCCAACCTCGACCGCCTCGCCGCCGAAGGCTCCCTCGGCCTGCACGACCCGGTCACCCGCGGGATCACCCCAGGGTCGGGCGCCGGGCACCTGGGGCTGTTCGGCTACGACCCGCTCGCCTACGAGATCGGCCGCGGCGCCCTGTCGGCCGCCGGCATCGGCTTCGCGCTGCAGCCCGGCGACGTGGCCGCCCGGGTCAACTTCTGCACCCTCGCACCGGACGGGACGATCGCCGACCGGCGCGCCGGGCGGCTGCCGACCCAGGAGGCGGCGGCCATCTGCGAGCAGCTGCGGCGCGAGGTCCGCCTGGACGGGGCCGAGCTGTTCCTGGAGCCCGAACGCGAGCACCGCGGGCTGCTGGTGCTCCGCGGCGACGGCCTGGACCCCGACCTCGCCGACACCGACCCGCAGCAGGAGGGCGTCCCACCGCTGGACCCCGTCGCCCACTCCCCGGAGGCCAAGCGCACCGCCGACCTGGTCGCCAGCCTGCTGCAGCAGGCGCGTTCGGCGCTGGCCGGCCGCGAACGCGGCAACTTCCTGCTGCTGCGCGGCTTCGACACCCACAAGGAGCTGCCCCGCTTCCCCGACCGCTACCGGGTCAAGGCCCTCGCCGTCGCCGCCTACCCGATGTACGTCGGCATCGCCCGGCTGCTCGGCTTCGAGACCCACCAGGTCGACGGCGCCGCCCCCGAGGAGGTCGAGGCGCTGCGGGAGCTGCTGCCCGCCCACGACTTCGTGTTCATGCACGTGAAGAAGACCGACTCCGCCGGCGAGGACGGCGACTTCGACCGCAAGGTCG
>DASQWY010000107.1:0-3318 GCA_035640005.1 Actinomycetes bacterium | reverse complement strand
GCCGCCGAGACTATCCGCCTGGCCCGGGAGCTCGGCCTCTCGGTGTACGGCGGCGCCTGCCGCTCCCACGGCGCCAGCACCGCCTACCTGGTCTGGCGCTCGATCTGGCGGGACCTGCTGGAGGTCGACACCTCGTTGCCGGTCGCCGAGCAGGCGGCGCGGCTGGCCGACCGGATCGCGGGGCACGACGGCGGCTCCGACCAGCGCGCGCCGCTGCTGGCGCCGATGGTCAGCCTGCCCATGCCAGACAGCGAGTTCACCGCCCCGCTCGACCCGCAGACCCGCGGTGAGCTGCTCCGCGCGCTGCTGCTGGAGTGCCTGCGCGCCCGCGCGGCGGCCGGGCCGTTGCTACTGGCGCTCGAGGACTGCCACTGGATCGACCCTGCCTCGCAGGGCCTGCTCGAGTTCCTCGCCCACCACCTCGCCGACCAGCCGGTGCTGCTGTTGGTGGTGGCGCGCGGCACCACCGCCGGGCCGTCGCCGCTCGCGCCGCTGTCGGAGCTCCCCCACGGCACCGAGGTCCGGCTGGCCGAGCTGGCCGAGGCGGACGCCCAGCGGCTGGTCGAGCTGCGCCTGCGGCAGCGCTACGGCGCGGACGCCGCCGTCGCGCCCGAGGTGGTCCACCGCCTCACCGACCGGGGCGAGGGCAATCCCTTCTACCTCGAGGAGCTGGTGAGCTACCTGCATGGCCGCGGCGTCGACCCGCGCGGCGTCCGCTCCCTGGCGGCCCTGGACCTGCCCGAGGGGCTGCAGCGACTGGTGATGGCCCGCATCGACCAGCTGAGCGAGGGCGAGAAGGCGACCATCAAGGTCGCCAGCGTCATCGGCAGGCGCTTCCGTCCTGCCTGGATCTCCGCGAGCTACCCGGCCGCGGGCGAGCCGCAGCAGGTCGCCCGTCACCTGGAGCGGCTGGACGAGCTCGACCTGACGCCCCGGCGTGTGGGCGCACCCGAGCCGGAGTACGAGTTCAAGCACGCGATCACCCAGGAGGCCGCCTACCAGAGCCTGACCTTCCGGCTGCGGGAAGCGCTCCACGAGCGCGTCGGGCTGTTCATCGAGCGGACCTACCCCGACCGTCTGTTCCAGTACGTGGACGTGCTCGCCCACCACTTCGCGCGCACCCGGCGGGTCGACAAGCAACGGGTGTGGTACCGGGCCGCCGGCGACACCGCCAAGGCGGCCTTCGCCAACGAGGCCGCCGTGGAGTACTACGAGTGCCTGCTCCCGCTGCTGCCCGAGGACGCGACCAGCGAGGTGCTGGTCGAGCTGGGCGGCGTCTGGCAGCTCACCGGCCGGTGGGCCGATGCCGAGCGGGCCTACCGGCAGGCGATGCGGGTCGCGGCGCGCAGCGGGCGTCGCGACGTCCTCGCCGCCAGCCAGCGAGACCTCGGCGACCTGCTGATGTACACCGAGTCGTCCGCGGAGGCGGTGAGCTGGCTCACCCGCGCCGCCGACGAGTTCGAGCGGCTCGGCGACCGGCAGGGGCTGTCGAGGACGCTGGAGCGCACCACCTTCGCGCTGTACCGGCTGGGCGTGTACGCCCAGGCGCTGGCGGCGGCCGAGCGCCACCTCGCGATGGCGACCGAGGACGGCGACCTCGCCGGCATGAGCATCGCGCTCAACCACACCGGGCTGGTGCGGTTGAACACCGGCCAGACCGCGGCAGCGGCCGAGCTGCTGGAGCAGGCGCTGGAGGCGGCCACCAAGGCCGGCGACCGGCGCCGCCTGATCTACGCGGCCGGCAACCTCGGCCTGGTGCACCTGCGGCGCGGCGACCACATGCAGGCGGTCGACCGCTGCCAGCAGGCCCTCGCCGTCGCCCACCAGATCGGCGACCGCCAGATCGCCGGCGTCTACGTCGGCAACATGGGCGAGGTGTACCGGGACCAGGGCGACCACGCCCGTGCGACCAGCTGCTTCGCGTACGCGCTGCGGATCGCCGTGGAGCTCCGGGACTGGACCACCGTCGCCGACCAGGTGGCGAACCTGGCCGCCTCTGCGACCGCCCAGGGTCGTGACCAGGAGGCAGAGCGGCTGTTCACCCAGGCGATCACGCTCGCTCGGCTGCTCGACGCCCCCTACTACCTGTGCAGCTGCCTGCACCAGCTGGCGAAGCTCCGGCTGGCGCGGGGCGGGCTCGACGAGGCGGAGCGGTTGAACACCGAGGCGCTCCAGGTCGCGAACGAGCACAGCGAGCGCGACGTCCAGGTGGGCGCGGAGATCCTGTCGCTGCAGCTGCAGGTCGCCCTGGGGCGCATCGACACGGCCACCGCGACCGGTCGGCTGCAGGCACTGCAGGACGCCTGGACCGAACCACACGAGCGGGCGGCGCTGCTGGAGGCGCTCTGGCGACTGGACCCCACCCGGGACGAGGTCCGGCGAGCCGCCGCCGACCTGCACCGGACGCTCTACGAGCGGGCCCCGAGCGTCCAGCTCCGCGCCGCGTACCGCCGGCTCACCGGGACCGTGCTCCCCCCGGGAGCGCCGCTGCCGCCGCTGCCGGCCGTGCTCGAGGAGCACGTCGGCGACCTCGACGAGCTGCTGCGGCAGGTCGACCTGGCGGTCCCGCGGCTGCGCGCCGGCTGAGACCTCAGGCGTCTCGCAGCGGCTCGCCGCCCGCGAGGCGGCCAAGCGCCGGCAGCGACGGCGCGAACGCGTACACCGCGCCGGTGGTCCGCACGAACCGCTCGAACCGTAGCTCCACCGGCTCCCCGTGCTCCTGCCGGAGGAGCCAGCGGCCATCGCCAGCGGCGGTCAAGGCGTCTGGCCCGTCGGCGGTGCTGGGGCCGGGCCAGCCCGGACCGGGCCTGGCCGGGTAGGGCCGCGGGTTGCTCGCCCAGTGCCACTGCACGAACTCGAACTGGTCCTCGATGCTGGCCATGAACCCGTTGAACAGCAGCCCGCGTTCCTCGCCGTCGTCCTCGGCTCCCTCCGCCAAGGGCGGGCCGAAGGGGATGCCGCGGCGCAGCACGCGGCGGGCGCGGTCCAGGAAATCCAGGTTGTCGCGCGGGTTCATCTTGCGGATGTGGGCGAACCACGGCGTGCGGGCCCCGCCCGGGTCGTCGCCGTAGGTGAAGTCGTTGAGGCCCGAGCCACCGGCCAGCTGCGCCAGCGGCGTGCCGTCGCGCTGGCGCCCGACCGCCTTGGCGGCGACGTCCTGCGAGGTCTGGGCGGTGAGGTCGGCCATCTGCCGCCGCCAGCCGGCGACGTCCTGGGTCATGCGCAGGAACACCTGGAACGACCCATCCCACATCCACGCGGGCGGGTAGGGCCTGCCGGCGCCCGGGTAGGCTCCGCGCTCCCCCTCGTACCCCAGCA
>DASQWY010000106.1:0-8285 GCA_035640005.1 Actinomycetes bacterium | reverse complement strand
GCCGAGCTGCACAGCGGCAGCGGCGACGTGGAGGCCCGCGACCTGTCGGGCGGGCTGGTGGCCGGCACCCGCTCCGGCGACGTGGTCGTCCAGGGGTTGAGTGGCCAGCTGTCGGCCGAGACCGGCTCGGGGGACGTGGTGGCGGGCGGCCTCAGCGTCGCGGGCGTGCGGGCGAGCACCCGCAGCGGCGACGTGCGGCTGGTGCTGACCGCCGTCCCCGACCGGGTCAGCGCCAGCAGCGGCTCGGGCGACCTGTGGCTGAGCGTGCCCGACGCCGTCTACCGGGTCGACGCCACCAGCCAGTCGGGCGACGTCCGCACGGCCGTCCGCCAGGACCCCGACGCGTCCAGGGTGATCGCCGCCAGCACCCGCAGCGGCGACGTCCACGTCAACCGCGGCTGAGCGCCCCTACCCGACCCGCACCTCGGCGGCGCCGGGGACGCGGGTCGGGCGCAGGCCGGCGCGGGCGGCGGCCAGGGCGAACACGCGCGCGTCGCGCACGGCGCAGCCGGCCGGGTCGTTGTTGAAGTAGACGAAGCAGTCGGCCTCCGGGGCGTACCGCTCGGCCAGGCGGGCCGCCCAGGCGGCCAGCGCGCCGCGGCCATAGCAGGGGCTGGGGGTGGCCTGGCCCTGGTGCAGGCGCAGGTAGGCCCAGTCGGCGGTGCGCCACAGCGGGGTGCGCCGCCGCGGGCTGTCGGCCAGGCAGAGGGCGGCGCCGCGCCCGGCCAGCAGCGCGCGGACCTCCTCGCCGAACCAGCTGGCGTGGCGGAACTCGACCGCCACCCGCACCCCCGCCGGGAAGCAGGCGAGGGTCCGGTCCAGCGCCTCGGGGTCGGCGGTGAGGGTCGGCGGCAGCTGCAGCAGCACCGGCCCGAGCTTGCCGCCGAGCCCGGCGGCCCGCTCCAGCAGCCGGGCGACCGGCTGCTCCGGGTCGCGCAGGCGTCGCACGTGGGTCAGGTAGCGGCTGGCCTTGACGGCCATCACGAAGTCGGCGGGGGTGCGGCCGGCCCAGGCCGCGAAGGTGTCGCGCTCCGGCAGCCGGTAGAAGGCGGCGTTGGACTCGACGGTGGCGAAACGGGCGGCGTAGTGCTCCAGCCAGCGGGCCTGGGCGAGCCCCTCCGGGTAGAAGCGGCCCCGCCAGTGCCGGTACTGCCAGCCCGAGGTCCCCACCAGCAGCGCCACCCGCGCCTCCGGAGGTCCTCCTACGCCCTACAGGCCGTAGCGCTCGCGCATGGTCGCGTCGGCGGGGTCGATCTCGCGCTGGCCGCCGTCGCGCAGGCGCCGGTTGATCTTGTCGAGGTTGTCGCGGACCAGCTGCTTCTCGGCCTCGGTGATGCGGCCGCGGTGCGGCTCGCCGGCGTGCTCCAGGGTGGCGTAGTTGACCTTGCCGCGGCCGGAGCGGCCGCCCCCGCCGCCGGCGGCGGCGCCGGCCGAGCGGGGCCGGCTGCGGTGCTTGTCGATCAGCGCGTCCTGGATCGCGGTGTCCAGCCGCCCGGCCTCGGCGAGCAGGTTGAAATCGTCGAGGCTGACGGTCAGCCGCTCGCCCTTGCGGGCACCGGGCGCGATCCACTCGACGGTCACGAACCTTGACGCGCCCTGCAGCCCCTCGACCTCCTCCGGCAGCACCTCCAGGGTGATCGGCAGGTCGGCGTACTCCGGGTGCTCGTGGATGACCAGGCGGCCCAGCGCCTGCTCCTCCGCCTCCTTCCCGGAGATATCGGATACGTGGACAACCTTTACCGCCATCAGGGCAGATTCCTCCTCGAAAGGGAAAACGCCTGCAGGATCAGGTTGACGTTAATCTAAATCGTCCGGCAATCGCAACGCGAGCCGATAGGATGCCCCGCGTGGCAAAGATCGACGTCAGCAGGCGGCGCCCGCGCTGGCTTGGGACGGCCGTCGCGGTCGTCGTGGCCGGCTTTTTCGTCGCGACGCTGCTGGCCCGCTGGCGGGAGGTCGCCGACATGAAATGGCGGCTGGCCCCCGGCATTTTCGCGCTCGCCTGCCTGCTGCTGGCCTGCTCCTACGCGCTGGTGGCGGCGCTGTGGGGGGAGGCGCTGCGGCGGGCGGCCGGCACGCCGCTGCGCGCCGGCGCGCGCATCTGGTTCCTCTCCAACCTGGCCAGGTACGTGCCCGGCAACGTGTGGAGCTTCGTCGGCGCGGTCGAGCTGGCCAGGCGCGTCGGGGTGGCCAGGCGCACCACCCTGGCGGTGATGGCCACCACCCAGGCGCTCTCGGTCGGGGTGGCGCTGCTGGTCGGGCTGCCGGTGCTGCTGGCCGAGCGCGCCAGCCTCGGCCGCCCGGCGCTGCTCGGCGCGGCCGCGCTGGCGGTCGCCGCGGCCGCGGCGGTGGCGCTGCGGGGGCAGCTGCTCGGCCTGGCCCGCCGCCGCTGGCCCGAGCTGGACGCCGCCGACCTGGTCCCGTCCGCGGGCACGGTCGCGCTGCTGGTGGCCGGCTACGCCGCCTACTGGGCGGTGACCGGGCTGGCGTTCGCCGCCCTGGTCCGCAGCCTGGTGCCGCTGGCGGCGGCGGCCGTGCCGCTGGTGGTGGCCGCCTACGCGGCCGCCTACGCGGTCGGCTTCCTCGCCCTGGTCACCCCGGCGGGGCTGGGCGTGCGCGAGGGGGTGCTGGTGGTCGCTCTGGCCGCGGTCATGCCGGCGGGGCCCGCCCTGCTGGTCGCGCTGGTCTCGCGGCTGTGGATGATGCTCGCCGAGCTGGCCGGCGCGGCCGTCGCGGGGGGGCTGCTCGACGATGGCGGCTGACCGTGCCTACGGGTGATCTCGGCGCGGTTCCCCGGTCCATGTGGGGGGGAGCTCGCTCCCCCCCACACCCCCCCAAGAGCGCCTGTGCCATGGGAACCGGGTTGTGTCAGGCCTGCAGCTCCAGCAGGGCCAGGGGGGCGGCCTCCAGGACCAGGCGAAAGCGGCCGGAGGCGACCAGCGCGTCGACGGTGGCCTGCCACTCGCCGGCGGCGAACACCCTCGGCTCGTCGATCACCACCACCTGCCTGGTGCCGGTCTGGCGCAGGATGTCGAGCGCCGCCGGGTCGGCCTGCCCGTGGTTGAGCGGGTCGAGCCGGGTCAGCCGCTCCTCCAGCCACGGCGCCGGGGTCTGGTTGTAGGCGTTGAGCGCCCGGCGGCGGCTCTGCGCCGCCAGGTAGGTGGTGGCCGAGTTCCAGGTCGCCGACGGCACCAGCACCGGCACGCCGAGCACCGGCCCCGCCCGGTCGCCGGCGTCGCGCATGGCCGCCACCACCGGGTTGCCGGCCAGGCCGGGGCGCAGCCGGTTGTCCGACACCCGGTAGTCGGCCAGCAGCAGCACGGTCGCGACCACCAGCGCGGCCGCCGCCAGCCGGCGGGCGCCGCGGCCGCCCAGCAGCGCGGCGGCGGCGTCCAGCGCGGTCACCGCCAGCACCACCAGCACCAGGGCGGTGACCACCATCAGCCGCTCCGGCACCCGCTGCAGCGACAGGAACGGGAAGTGGTCGAACAGGAACCGGTAGGGGCGGAACGAGCCGACGTCGGCGCGCGGCCCGTAGGTGAGCACCACCAGCGGCACCACCAGCACCGCGTAGGGGAGCGCGGCCCGGCGCCAGGCGACGGCGGCGACCACGCCGAGGGCGGCCAGCACCAGCAGCGGCCAGCCGACGTAGACCATGCCCTCGCCCTGGGTGCCGAACGACTTGGTGACCAGCGCCCACGCCGAGGCGGGGGCGTACAGGGCGACCTGCTGCCAGCTGCCGTTCTCGCCGGCGACCGCGCCCTTGAACACGTGCTGGAAGGCCAGCAGCACGTACGCCGACCCGGCGGCGACCGCGCCGGCGGCGACCAGCGCCGGGCCCAGCGGCACCCGCCGGCGGCTCGCCAGGCCGGCCAGCAGCGCCCAGGCGGCCAGGAACGTCAGCAGCCCGGCCAGGTACAGGATCAGGTGGTACTCGCCGCTGACGGCCACGGTGAGCACCACCGCGACCAGCGAGACCGCCGGGCCGCGCCAGCGGCGACCGGCCCGCTGGCGCTCCAGCATCGCTTCGAACGCCCACAGCGCCGCCGGGAACGCCCACCACATCAGCGCGTTGAAGTGGCTGGTCAGCTGGAACATCCGGGGCGGGGTGCAGGCGTAGGCCAGCGCGCCGGCGCCGGCCAGCAGCGGCCAGCGCGTGTGCCGGCGCAGCCAGCCGAACGCGGCCAGCCCGGTGGCCAGCGAGGACAGCGCCAGCGACAGGTTGTAGGCGGGCACCAGCCCCGCCAGCGGCCACACCAGGCCGAGCAGCAGGGTCCACGGCAGGTCCAGGGAGGTGGTGCGCAGCGGTGCCGGCCCGGCCGCCCCCTCGCGCCCGTCCAGGAACGGGTCGCGCAGCGCCCGCAGGTTGTCGAGCACCACCGACTGGATGAAGAGGTTCTGCAGGTGGTCGCCGCCGGACAGGGTGCCGGGGCGGCTGACGAAGTTCGGCTCGGCGGCGACCCGAGCGTTGCCCTTCATGGTCCAGAACTGGTCGGGGTTGGCCGCCAGCGGCCAGGTGAGCGCGGTCCAGGCCACCAGCACCGCCGCCGCCATCGCCAGCCACGCCCACACCGACCCGCGGGGGCCGCCGGCCGCCGTCGCCGCGGGGGCGGGGCTGGGTGCCGGTGAGCCTGCCGTCGGGGCCGGCGCCGTGGCGCTCAAGGATCGCCGGTGAGCCGCCGTTCCAGGCGCTCGACCCGCTCCGAGACGTTGACCACCAGCTCGGCCAGGAAGCCGACCAGCACGATCAGCAGGCCGGCGAGGATGGCGATGCCGGCGGCCAGCATCAGCGGCCGGCGCTGGGTGTGGGTGTCCAGGAACAGCCACGCCAGGTATGCCCACACCAGCAGGCCAACGCCGATCAGGGCGGAGCCGACCGCGCCGAAGAACAGGATCGGCTTGCGCTGGAAGGTCAGCAGGAACTTGAGGGTGACCACGTCGATGGCCGACACCGGCAGGCGGCCCAGCCCGAACTTGGAGCGGCCGCTGGACCGCGCGTGGTAGGGGACCCTGACCTCGCCGATCCGGTAGCCCTCGTGGTGGGCCATGACCAGGATGTAGCGGTGCCACTGGGAGCGCAGGGCCAGGCCGTCGGTGACCTCACGGCGGAACGCCTTGATCCAGTTGAGGTCGTGCACGTCCAGGCCGAACAGCAGCCGGCACGCCCAGTTGGCCAGCCGGCTGGCGTGGCGCTTGCCGTCCCTGCGCCCCTGGCGCCAGCCGCTGACCACGTCGTAGCCCTCGTCCAGCTTGCCGAGCAGCAGCGGCACGTCGGTCTCGGGGTCGGACTCTAGGTCGGCGGGCAGGAACACGATCAGCTCGCCGCCGGCGGCCCGGAAGCCGCGGTTGAGCGCCTCGGTCAGCCCCAGCCGGCGCCGCTGCCGGACCAGCCGCACCCGCCGCTCGCCGGCGGCGACCCGCGCCACCTCGGCGGCGGTGCCGTCGGTGGAGCCGTCGTCGACGTACACCAGCTCCCAGGGCCGGCCCAGGTCGGCGAAGGCCTTGGCGGTCCGCTCGACGAACGCGGCCACCGTGGCCGCCTCGTTGTGGGCGGGCACCACCAGCGAGACGAGCGGCTCGCCGGCCTCGCTCACGGTCTGCTCCCGCATGTGCGCATGGTCGCATCATGCCAACCCGCCGTCACGCAGGCCACCTAACCGGCCATGATGCGCGAAGCGGACGCCGCCTCCGCGGAACTTCCCCTGGATGTCATCCCAGGGTGATGCTTGTTCGTCGGAGACAGTGGGAGGTGAACCCCATGAAGTACGTCCTGCTGTTCTGCGCCGATGGCGACGACGTGCGCCGCTTCGAGACCATGAGCGAGGCGGAGCGCGCTGACCAGTACGCCCGCGTCGGCGCCTGGTTCGCCGAGCACCGCGCCAGGATCACCGGCGGCAAGCAGCTCGCCCTGCCGAACACGGCGACCACGGTCCGCTTCCGGTCCGACGGCGAACCGCTGCTCAGCGACGGGCCGTTCCTGGAGGGCAACGAGGTGATCGGCGGCTACGCCGAGGTCGAGGTCGACGACCTGGACCAGGCGCTGGGCATGGCCAAGACCTGGCCGCCGAAGGGGGCGGTCGAGGTCCGCCCGGTCATGGAGTCCTGAGGTGCCGCCGCCTTGACCAGCGCGGCGGTGTCGGTCGACGCGACCGTCGCGGCCGTGTTCCGGGAGGAGGCGGGCCGGCTCGCCGGTGCGCTGACCCGGGCCCTCGGCAACTTCGACGTCGCCGAGGAATCGGTCCAGGACGCGCTCCTGGCCGCGCTGGAGCGCTGGCCCCGCGAGGGGATCCCGCAGCGCCCCGGCGCGTGGCTGGCGACCGTCGCGCGCAACCGCGCCGTCGACCGGCTGCGCCGCGACGCCCGCTACCGCGACAAGCTGGCCCGGCTGGAGCGTCAGCCGCCGTCCCTGCGGGCGGATGACCGGCTGCGGCTGATCTTCACCTGCTGCCACCCGGCGCTGTCCCGCCAGGCGCAACTGGCGCTGACCCTGCGCGCCGTCTGCGGGTTCACCACCGCCCAGGTCGCGCACGCCCTGGTGGCCTCGGAGGCGGCCGTCGCCCAGCGGCTGGCACGGGCGCGGCGCAAGATCGTCGCCGCCGCCATCCCCTACCGCATCCCCGCGGACGACGAGCTGGACGAGCGGCTGACTCAGGTGCTGGCGGTGGTCTACCTGCTGTTCAACGAGGGCTACCTGACCAGCGGCGGCCGCCAGCCGGCGCGCCGCGACCTGGCCGAGGAGGCCGCCTGGCTGGCGGCGCAGCTGGCCACGCTGTACCCGCGGCAGCCGGAGGCGCTGGGCCTGCTGGCGCTGATGCGGCTGCACTTGGCCCGCGCCGACGCCCGCTTCGGCCCGGTCGGCGAGCTGGTCCTGCTCGCCGACCAGGACCGTGGCCGCTGGGATCGGCCGATGATCGCCGAGGCGGTCGCCACCCTGGAGCGGGCGGCCAGGCTGGGGCGGCCGGGCCCCTACCAGTTACAGGCGGCGATCGTCGCCTGCCACGCCGAGGCCCCGACCTGGGCGGCCACCGACTGGCCGCAGATCCTGGCCCTCTACGACCTGCTGCTCGGCCTGACACCCTCCCCGGTGGTCCGGCTCAACCGCGCCGTGGCGCTGCAGCACGTGGCCGGCCCCCAGGCGGCCCTGGACGAGGTCGAGGCGCTGGCGCCCACCCTGGACGGCTACCACCTGTTCCACGCCATCCGGGGTGAGCTGCTGGTCGAGCTCGGCCGGCGCGAGCAGGCCCGGGCGGCCGAGCTGCGGGCGCTGGCGCTGACCGGCAACCGCGCCGAGCAGTCGCTGCTGCGGCGGCGGCTCACCCTGCTCGATTAGGCCGTGTTCGCTTTCGACTTCCGCGGCTACCGCGCCACCTCAGACGCAAGCTGTGGGATTCTCGCCGACAGCGGCCGCGAGATGCTTCTTGGGAGTGGCTGCGCCGGACTGGGACACTTGGCACTCAGCACGAATTCCCGGGAGGTATCTAGCCTTGGAGAGGAACTCATGAAGACGAGGCTCATCGTGCTCGCCGGAACCATCGTCCTGGTCCTCGTGACGACGCTTGCCGGCTGTGGCGGCTACAACCAGGCTCGCGGCCGAGGCGACGCTCCCGTCGGCCACCGCGATAGCACCCCAGCCGAGGTCATCAACATGCCCGACGAGTTCGGCAACGTCGCCGTCAAGTGCGACGGCCACGGCCACCGGATCTACGTCGTCACCCACAACAAGTCCGACGCGCCCGTTACCGTCATCGACGACCCATCGTGCCCCGGCGGCGCCGCGCGGTAACAGACCGACACGGCCCGCGAACGCTTGAAGCATCCACGGTCGCGCCTTCGCGGTCGTCCTTGTCCAGGCCGCCGACGGTCAGCCTAGGCGAAGAACCCGCGCACGGTGCCGACCACGCGGTCCTGCTGGGCCTCGGTCAGCTCCGGGTACAGCGGCAGCGACAGGCACTCGGCCGCCCACGCCTCGGTGGCGGGCAGGTCGCCGCGGGCGTAGCCGAGGTGGCGCCAGGCCGGCTGCAGGTGCAGCGGCAGCGGGTAGTGGCTGCCAGCCTCCACCCCGGCGGCGCGGCAGTGGGCGAGCAGCTGGTCGCGCCGGCCGCTGCGGACCGCGTACAGGTGCCAGGCGCTGCGCCGCCCCTCCGGCCGGGCCGGCAGCACCAGGTCGCCGACCCCGGCCAGCGCCTGGTCGTAGCGGCGGGCGAGCCGCTCCCTGGCGGCGTTGCTGCGGGTCCAGCTTCGCCACCTCGACCAGGGCAACCTGGCGCGGCAGCGGCTCGCCGCGC
>DASQWY010000105.1:0-7061 GCA_035640005.1 Actinomycetes bacterium | reverse complement strand
GTCTGCCCGAGGGACCCGAGACCGTAAGGGCCTTCGTCTCGTGGCTGGAGGAGAAGGGTCTAGGACAGGCGCGCACGACCTATCGCCTGCACGACTGGCTGATCTCCCGCCAGCGCTACTGGGGCCCGCCGATCCCGGTGGTCTACTGCGACGGCTGCGGCACCGTGCCGGTGCCCGACGCCGACCTGCCCGTGGTGCTGCCGCGGGTGGCCGACTTCCGCCCGACAGGCACCGGCCGCTCGCCGCTGGCGGCGGTGGCGTCGTTCGTGGAGACGGCCTGCCCCGCCTGCGGCGGCCCGGGCCGCCGGGAGACCGACGTGTCCGACACCTTCCTGGACTCCGCCTGGTACTTCCTGCGCTACCCGTCGGCCGGGCGCGACGACCGCGCCTGGGACCCGGAGCTGACCGCCCGGCTGCTGCCGGTCGACTCCTACGCCGGCGGGCCCGAGCACGTCGCCCGCCACCACCTGTACGCCCGCTTCGTGACCCGCGCGCTGCACGACCTCGGCCTGGTCCCCTTCGCCGAGCCGTTCCCCAGGATCCGGCTGCACGGCTTCCTGCTCAAGGACGGCGCCAAGATGTCCAAGAGCCGCGGCAACGTGGTCGTGCCCGACGAGTACGTGGCCCGCGTCGGCGCCGACAACCTGCGCATGTACCTGCTGTTCTGCGCCCCGTGGGAGGACGGCGGCGACTTCAGCGACGCCGGCCTGGCCGGGATCGAGCGCTTCTCCGCCCGCGCCTGGCGGCTGCTGACCGAAGGCGGCCAGCCGGCCGGGCCCGGCGGGGTGGACCTGCGGCCGCTGGACCGGGCGGTGGCGGCGGTCGGCCGCGACCTCGGCCGCCTGAAGTTCAACACGGCGCTGTCGGCGCTGATGGAGCTGGCGCGCTGGGCGCGCCAGCAGCGGCCGGCGATGGACGCGGCCGAGTGGGCCCGGGTGTCGCGCACCTTCGTGCTGCTGCTGGCGCCGTTCGCCCCGCACCTGGCCGAGGAGCTGTGGGCGCGGCTGGGCGGCCCCTACCCGGTGTCCCGCCAGCCCTGGCCGGAGGCCGACCCGGCGGCCGTGGCCGAGCGGGAGGTCACCCTGGTCGTGCAGGTCAACGGCAGGCGGCGGGACGCGCTGCCCGCCCCGGCCGGCCTGGACCGGGAGCGGGCGGTGGCGCTGGCGCTCAGCAGCGAGCGGGTCCGCCGCCACCTGCGCGGCCGCGCGCCGCGGCAGGCCGTGCACGTTCCCGACCGGCTGGTCAACCTGGTGGTGTGAGCCTCAGGCTCAGGTCTCGACCTCGCGGCCGTCCTCGCTCCAGCGGGTGTGGAAGTCGCCGGGCCGGTCGACCCGCCGGTAGCCGTGGGCGCCGAAGAAGTCGCGCAGGCCCTGGATCAGGTTGGCCGGGGAGCGCTCCCGCCGGTAGCCGTCGTAGTAGGCCAGGGACGACGCGAACGCCGGGGTGGGCACGCCCAGCTCGACCGCGCCGGCCACCACCCGCCGCCAGGCGGCCTGCGCCCCGGCCACCGCGTCGCGGAAGTAGCCGGCCAGCAGCAGGTTGCGCAGGTCCGGCTGGGCGGCGTAGGCGTCCTTGATCCGGTCAAGGAAGCGCGCCCGGATGATGCAGCCGCCACGCCAGATGGTGGCCAGGGCGCCCAGGTCGACCCCCCAGCCGTACTGCTCGGCGGCGGCGGCGATCTGCTCGAAGCCCTGCGCGTAGGCGACCACCTTGGAGGCGTACAGCGCGTCCCGGACCGCGTCGACGAAGCCGTCGGCGCGCTCCGGCGCCAGCCGGCCGCCCGGGCCGGGCAGCGCCTTGGCGGCCGCCTCCCGCTGCGCCTTCTGCGACGACAGCACCCGGGCGAACACCGCCTCGGTGATGCCGGTGATCGGCACGCCCAGCTCCAGCGCGGACTGGGCGGTCCAGCGGCCGGTGCCCTTCTGCTCCGCCTCGTCGAGGATCAGGTCGACCAGCGGCCGGCCGCTGGCCTCGTCGACCTGGCGCAGCACCTTGGCGGTCGTCTCGATCAGGAACGAGTCCAGGTCGCCCTCGTTCCAGGCGTCGAACACCGCCGCCAGCTCGGCCGCGCCCATGCCGAGCCCGTGGCCGAGCAGGTCGTAGGCCTCGGCGATCAGCTGCATGTCGGCGTACTCGATGCCGTTGTGGACCATCTTCACGTAGTGGCCCGCCCCGTCCGGGCCGACGTGGGTGCAGCAGGGCGTGCCGTCCACGCGGGCGGCGATCGCGGTCAGCACCGGCGCGACCGCCGCGTAGGCCTCGTCGGAGCCGCCCGGCATGATGCTCGGGCCGTGCAGGGCGCCCTCCTCGCCGCCGGAGATGCCGGCGCCGACGAACCGCAGCCCCTGCCCGGCCAGCGACCGCTCGCGCCGCCTGGTGTCCTCGAAGTGCGAGTTGCCGCCGTCGACCAGCACGTCGCCTGGGTCCAGGTGGGGGGCCAGCTCGTCCAGGACCGCGTCCACCGGCGGGCCGGCCTTGACCATCACCAGGATGCGGCGCGGGCGGGCCAGCGCGGCGACCAGCTCCTCGAACGAGAACGCGGCCACCATCCGGCCCTCGTCGCCGTGGCGGTCGAGCAGGTCGCGGGTGCGGGTGGCGGTGCGGTTGTGGACCGCCACCGCGAAGCCGTGCCCGGCCGCGTTGCGGGCCAGGTTCTGGCCCATGGTCGCCAGGCCGGTGACGCCAAGGTCGCACTGCTCGGCCATGCCAACCCCCTCGGTTGCCCCTTGCCGGCTCGGCACGCTACCAGGATGCTTGTCGGCCATGCAGGCCCCCAGGCGTCCCCCGCCCGCCGGCGACGGGCTGCCGCCGGTCGAGCAGGTGCGGCCGGGGCTGTGGAGCCTGCCGGTGCCGATCCCCGACAGCCCGCTGCGCCACGTGTTCGCGTACGCGTTCGAGGTGCCCGGCGGGGTGGTCCTGGTCGACCCGGGCTGGAACGCGCCGGAGGCGCTGCAGGCCCTGGAGGAGGGGCTGCGCACCGCCGGCGCGCGGCTCGCCGACGTCCGCGGCGTGCTGGTCACCCACATCCACCCCGACCACTACGGCCTGGCCGGCAAGGTCCGGGAGCTGTCCGGCGCCTGGGTGGCGCTGCACCCGGCCGACGCGGCCAACGTGCCCGACCGCCACCAGGACGTGGACGACCTGCTGGCGCGGATCGTCCGCTGGCTCGCCGCCACCGGCGCGCCCGCCGACGACCTGGACCAGCTGCGCGACGCGACCATGCAGCTGCGCCGGTTCGTGGTGGTGGCCCGGCCGGACGTGCTGCTGGCCGACGGCGACCGGGCCGAGGTGCCCGGCTGGGACCTGCGCGCGCTGCACACCCCCGGCCACACGCCGGGCCACCTGTGCTTCGTGGAGGCACGCGCCGGGGTCGTGCTCACCGGCGACCACGTGCTGGCGACCATCAGCCCGAACGTCTCCAGCCACCCGCAGTCGGGTCCCGACCCGCTCGGCGACTACCTCGCCTCGCTGGCGCGGCTGCGCGCCCACGGCGGGCTGGACGCCCTGCCCGGCCACCAGTGGCGCTTCGGCGGCCTCGGCGAGCGCATCGGCGAGCTGCTGGCCCACCACCAGGTGCGCCTGGCCGACGCCGAGGCGCTGGTCGCCGGCGGGGCCGAGACCGCCTACCAGGTCGCCGCCGGGCTGCGCTGGTCGCGGCCGTTCGCCGAGCTGCGCGGCTTCGGGCGCCGCGCCGCGCTGTTCGAGACCCTCGCCCACCTGCTCCACCTGGAACGCCGCGGCCGGCTGGTCCGCACCGGCGAGGACCCGCTGCGCTGGCGGCGCGGGTCAGCCGCCGGCCGCCAGGGGTGAGGCGCCGAAGGCTGCCGCCGTCTCCCGGAGCACGCCGAGCATCGACGCGGTGGCGGCGGAGCGGAAGCTGGCCGCCAGCCGGGCGGCGGCGACCCGCCGCACCGGCGGCTCGGCCAGGGCGACCCGGGCGACACCCGGGCGCGGGAACGCCAGCGCCATGCGCGGCAGCAGGGCCACGCCCAGCCCGACGGCGACGAAGGCCTGCACCGCGTTGTAGTCGTCGCTGCCGAACACCACCCGCGGCTCGAAGCCGGCTGCCCTGCAGCTGTGCAGCACGATCCGCGCGTAGGCGCCGTCCGGGGTGCCGCCGATCCAGGTCTGCCCGGCGAGCTCCCCGAGGGCGACCGAGGCCCGGGCCGCCAGCGGGTGCCCCGCCGGCACGACCAGGTCGAACGGGTCGTCCAGCAGGTGGGTGCGCTCCAGCCGGACGCCGGGCTCGGGCAGCGCCTGGTGGTCGTAGATGAGCGCCAGGTCCAGCTCCCAGCGGGCCAGCCTCGGCAGCAGCCCCTGGCGGTGGTCGTCGAGCACGGTCAGGTCGACGTCGGGGTGGCGCTCGCGGAAGCGCGCGACGGCGCGGGGGACCAGGGTGGCGATGGCGGTAGGGAAGCTGGCCAGCCGCAGCCGGCCGCGCCGCAGCCCCGCCAGCTCGCCGAGCTCCTGCTCGGCCTGGTCCAGGCGCGCCAGCACCGCCTCGGCGTGCGCCAGCAGGGCCCGGCCGGCGTCGGTGAGCCGCACCGGCCGCACGCCGCGCTCCACCAGCCGGGTGCCGGTCTCACGCTCCAGGGCGGCGACCTGCTGGCTGACCGCCGACTGGGTGAACGCCAGCGCCGCGGCCGCCGCCGAGAACGAGCCGCGGCTGGCGACCTCCCGCAGCACCCGCAGCCGGCGCGGATCAAGCATAAGGAAAGCTTATCAGAACACAGAAGTCGTAACTTGACCTGATCGACGTGGCGGGCGAGCCTTGAGGCCCGCAGCCAGGAGGAGCCGCGTGAGCCTCGTCGCCACCACCGCCCCGCAGCGAGCCGACCGTCCGCCGGGCGGCGCCGCCGCCATTGCCGCGCGCACCCTGCTCGCCGCCGAGCTGCTGTGCGAGTCGGTCGACCTGCACGCCGGCGAGCGGGTGCTGGACGTGGCCTGTGGCAGCGGCAACGCCACGCTGGCCGCCGCCCGCCGCTTCGCCAGGGTCGTCGGCGTCGACGGCGACCCCTGCCTGCTGGAGCGGGCCCGCCGGCGCGCGGGGGCCGAGGGGCTGGAGGCGACCTTCCTGGAGGGCGACCCCCGGGACCTCGCCTTCCCCGACGGCGCCTTCGACGTGGTGCTGTCGGCCGGCGCCGGCATGTCCACCCCCGACCTGGAGCGCGTGGCCGCCGAGCTGCTGCGGGTCTGCCGCCCGGGCGGGCGGATCGGCCTGGTCCTCTGGACCCCGGGCGGCTACGTGGGCGGGCGGCTCGCCGCCGCCGGCGGTCAGCCTCCGCCGCCCGCCCCGGGTGAGCTGTTCGGGCCCGACGTCGAGGTCACCGCCCCGCGGCGCAGCCTGCTGTGGCGCTTCCCGTCGGCCGAGCACCAGGTGGAGTTCCTCGCCGCCTGCCACGGCCCGACCCTGACGGAGCGCAGGGCCGAGCTGCTCGGGCTGGCCAGGCGCTTCGACGTGTCCGAGGACGACACGCTGGTGCTGCGGGTCGACTACCTGGAGGTCGTCGCCCGCAAGCCCACCTGGCGGTAGCGTCCACGCCATGATCGAGGAAGGGGAGGTGGAGTACGGCGCGCACCTGCCGCTGACCGGCCTGGGGACCGGCCGCTCGCTGGCCGCGCTCAAGGACTATACCCGCGCGGCGGCGGCGCTCGGCTTCCGCTACCTGTGCGCGAACGACCACCTGCTGTTCAGCCGGCCGTGGCTGGACGGCCCGACCGCGCTGGCCGCGGTGATCGACGAGTCCGAGGGCATGCGCCTGGCGACCACCGTCAGCCTGCCGGTGCTGCGCGGCCCGGTCCCGCTGGCCAAGACGCTGGCCGCGCTGGACGTGCTCTCCGGCGGGCGCCTGGTCGTGGGGGTGGGGCCGGGGTCGTCGGCCGCCGACTACGCCGCCGCCGGCCTGCGCTTCGAGGAGCGCTGGCGGCGCTTTGACGAGGCCGTGCGGGCGCTGCGCGCCCTGCTCCACGGCAACCCGGACGGCTTCGAGGGCGAGTTCTACGCCACCCGGGGCGTGGTGCTGCAGCCGCGGCCGCCGCAGCGGCCGGGACCGCCGCTCTGGGTGGCGAGCTGGGGCTCGCCCGCGGGGCTGCGGCGGGTCGCCCGCCTCGGCGACGGCTGGCTCGCCTCCGCCTACAACACCACCCCCGACCGCCTCCGCGAGGCCCTGGACAGCCTCGCCGGGGCGCTGCGCCGGGCAGGCAGGCCGCCGGGGTCGTTCCCCACCGCGGTCGCCACCACCTGGCTCCACGTCACCGAGGACCGGGCCGCCGCGGAGCGGACGCTCACCGAGGTCCTCGCGCCGATGCTGAACCGGCCGGTCGAGGCGCTGCGCTGCGGCCCGCTGCCGATCGGCCCGGCCGAGCTGTGCGCCGAGCGCCTCGCCGGCCTGGTGGCCGCGGGCGCGCGGCGGATCTTCGTCTGGCCGCTCGGTGACGAGGTGCGCCAGCTGGAGCTGTTCCGCGAGCGCGTGGTCCCCCTCCTCGCGCGGCGGCCATAGCGTGGTCGTCCCGGTCGACCATCGCGACCCCGCCGTCGCCGCGCGCCTGCTCGCCCTGCAGCGGGCCGCCTACGCGGTCGAGGCGGAGCTGATCGGCTTCGACGGCATCCCGCCGCTGCACGAGCCGCTGGCGGCGCTGATGGCCACCGAGCTGGTCTGGCTCGGCGCCGTGGAAGGCGACGAGCTGGTCGGCGCGGTCGCCTACCAGCGCGCCGGCGGCACCGTCGACCTGGACCGGCTGGTGATCGCCCCACGGGCGTTCCGGCGCGGCCACGGTCGCGCGCTGGTGGAGGCGGTGCTGGCCCGCGAGCCCACGGCGGAGCGGTTCACCGTCTCCACCGGCAGCCGCAACCTCCCCGCCCGCCGCCTCTACCAGGCCCTCGGCTTCCGGGTGGTCCGCCACCGGCCGGTCGCCCCCGGCGTGCTGGTGGTCGAGCTGGCGCTGGGCCGGGCGCCCCGAGCCTGAGCCGTGCCCGGCCCGGCAGGGTCACGCCCGCGCGGCGGCCTCGCCCGGTCGCGGCAGGGTCCGGCTCGGCACCCGGCGGGCGACCGCGACCGCCA
>DASQWY010000104.1:0-2371 GCA_035640005.1 Actinomycetes bacterium | reverse complement strand
TGCACCAGCGGGCGGAACCGCTGGTCGCCCGGGTCCCCCAGCGGCGCGCCCCGCCGCTGGGGCCGGCGGCTGTCCAGCACCACCACGCCGGTGCGGCCGTCGACCACCGTGATGTCGAAGGGGCTGGCGAGCCCGGCGGCGACCTGGCGGAAGCTGTCCACGGTGACCTCGAAGTGGACGATCGCCCGCCTTCTCCCGTCTGGGGTGGGCAGCAGGGTGGAGTTGGAGATGACCCACTCGTGGGTGTCGGGGGAGACGTACGGTGCTGCCTGGTAGACCTGCCCGCGGCGCAGGGCGAAGGTCGGGCGGAAGAAGGGGTTGCCCGACTCGTCGGGCGACAGCTGCTTGGGCCTGGCGCGGACCCCGCGGACCACGCGGGCGTTCTCCGGGCCGCCGCGGTCGATGAAGCAGGCCTCGCCGATGCTGGTCGGGAACAGCCGCTGCAGGTAGCCCAGGGCCTGGTTGACCTGTTCCAGCACCGGCCCGCCGACGCGCAGCTTGGCCTCGCGGCTGCCGGGCAGCTGGTAGAAGCGGCCGAAGGCGGGGTTGTTGGCGGTCAGCAGGTCGATCGAGCGGGCCCGGGAGAAGTAGTCGGCCAGCACCTGGGTCTCCTCGCCCGCCTTGTTGGCCAACGCGCCGTCCAGGGCGGCCACCGCGTGGCTGTGGGCCGAGGCGCCGCTGCCGATCCCGACCGGCAGCAGGCACACCGCCACCAGCAGCGCGGAAAGGGCAAAACGACGCATGCGCAGGTCCCATCCTCGGCTCGGCAGAGGTGGTGTGCTGGCCCTTGATCGGCCGTCGGGCCGGGTTGTTGAGCGCTTCGGGCGTCGCCGCTGCCGCCCGCGGGCGGTCCGGTGTCAACGGTCACGATTCACTGGGTGAGGAGGCTGGAGGAGCAGGCCGGCTGATTGCCGTGACCTGCGGGTCTCCGGGTGGCTGCGGGCGGTGCGGTGGGCAGTTCCAGCCGGCGCTTGACCACACGTCGCCTGATCAGAACCGCCCGGCCCTCGCTGCCGTCCGACCAGCAGCGGCCGGTTCAGGCGCTGCTGGACCAGTGGCAGCCCAGCCGTGCTCGGCCCAAGATCGCCCGGCCCTGAGAGGACCAGGGCCAGCGGTACCTATGGCGAGGTGTCCAGCAGCACCTGGCGGAACCAGAAGTCCCCGAGGGCCTTGACGGCTTGGCTGAACTGGTCGAGGTCGACCGGCTTGGTGAGGAAGGCGTTGGCGTGGTGGTCGTAGGCGTGGCGCACGTCGGCCTGGGCTGCGGAGTCGGTCAGCATGATCACCGGGATGCGGCGCAGCTCCGGGTGCTGCTTGAGCTCCTCCAAGACCTCCGCGCCGTTCTTCCCGGGCAGGTTGAGGTCCAGCAGGACCAGGTCGGCGCGGGCGTGGTCGGCGGCGTCCTTGAGGGCGGCGATGGCCTCCTCCCCGTCCTGTGCAACCACCAGCGAGACGGGGGCGTCGTGCTGGGTCAGTAGCGCGCGGACCAGCGCCACGTCGGAGGGGTTGTCCTCGACGAGCAGGACGCTGAGGGTCCTGGCGGTGGTGATGGTCACTGCGAGCGCCTTCGGGTCGGACGAGCCGTCCACCCGGTATGTCGGCGTGCTTAGCGGCTGGGTTGAGCCGCTGGCACCGGTCGGCGCGGCACCACGCTACGTGGCAACCGCGCCAGGCTCAGACGCCGCCGCGGCGCCGGCCGCAGCTCCGCCCAAAGGCGCGGCCGCGCCGAGTGGTGCGCTTCGCGCGATCCACCCATCGGCGCGGCCGCACACTCCCCGAGGGCATGAGCCGGGCAAGGCAGGTCGGCGAGGCGGCACCGAGGCTTGCGGCGGCTACCGTCCGCTGCCGGCGTTGCGGCCGTCGTGCCCTGGTGGGGGGTCCTGCAGGCCCGGGTAGTACAGGTCCGTCACCGTCCGGGCCTGGGGGCGGCGGCGCCGGGCCAGCCCAGCCACCCTAGGCGGCAAGGCCTGCCGGCTGTCGCCATCATGGCCCGCCGCGTCCCGGGCCGTGCCGCCCCGCATCGTCCCCTTGCCCCGCCACAGCCGCTCCAGCTCCGCCGCCAGCGGCCCGGTGCCGTGCTCCAGGTACTGCAGCTCGGCGTGGCCGTAGAACGGCCGCCCGTGGATGCGGCATGCCCGGCAGCCAGGGTCGCAGGTCTGCGGGGTGCAGGGACGGGCATCGCCGGGCTTGGGCCAGCAGCTGCACTTGTGGCCCTTGTCGATCCCTGATCCGGGCGCGATGCTGATCTCCCCGAGCCGGCGCGGCTTCCGCCGGGTCACCAGGTGTCACCGCCCTGGCCTGGTTGCCGGGCTCCGACCAACCCACCACGCAAGGCAAGCACGGCCCAGCCGGAGCCGCATGGCACGCCTCC
>DASQWY010000103.1:0-12237 GCA_035640005.1 Actinomycetes bacterium | reverse complement strand
GGGCCCAGGCCCTTCCCCGCCGGCTGTACGCCCAGCCACCGCCGCGGCGCTGCCGCCCGGCACCGCCAAGCAGCAGGCCGACCGGCCGCTGGGCACCGGTTGCCGGGTGCGGGCCGCGGCCTGGGCTCGGGCCCTGCCCGGAAGGAGGCAGGCGTGAATTGGGCGGTGGTACAGGTGATCGTCGGGGCCGTCCTGATCGGGCTGCTGCCGGCCACCATCGCCCGCCGTAAGGGCCGCGACTTCCTGGCGTGGTGGTTCTTCGGGGCGATGATGTTCGTGTTCGCGCTGCCGGCCGCGCTGCTGCTGCGGCCGGTTGGGCTGGGCCGGTCGGCGCGGCAGTCGTAGCAGTGCACGAGGTCGCGCGCGGCGCGGCAACGCCCACGCCAGGCCGGCGTTCTTCCCTATGGCGCGTCCGCTGCGTTGGCCCCCCCGCGTAGCGGCCGCGCCATCGATGCCCACAACGACGCCGCGGTCGGTGCTCGGCGCGGGCGGCGCCGCGCGGTCGGGAGCGAGGGGCAACCCCGGTCCGGCCGGCGCCGCCGACGGCTGGTGCTCCGCTGGCCAGGGGAGGTGCCATGCCCGCAGCCGGAGCCCACCTGAAACCCCATCCCCACCAGCAGCATCGCGAAACGGTCTGGCTGCTGGTGGGCGGCACGGCGCTGGCGGTGGCCGGCGCGCTGCTGGCGGTGCGGCACGGCCTGCTGCCGCAGGCCGGCGGTGGGGCGCTGCTGCTGGCAGGCGCCGGCGGGGCCGGTTGGGGGGCGGGGCGGCTGGTGGGCGAGCAGCCGCCACCCCAGCCGAGCGGACCAGCGGGACTGGCGCCGCCCGGTCATCCCGGGGCCCACCTGGTGCGCCCCGCCCGCCGCGACCGGCTGGGGCCCAGACTGGGGCGGGCTGGCCGGCGCGGCAGGGGCGCGGAGCGGCTGTGGTGGCCGGGGCGGTGGGATCATGGCCTGACCTCCCGGGCGGCCGCGGCGGCGGCCGGCTGGCGCCGCTGGTGGCGCCGCCGCCGGCTGCCGCTGCTAGTAGCCCAGCGCTGCCCGGCCCGCCACGCGCGCACCCACGGCCGCGCCGGCTCCCAGTGACGGACGGCGACCCCCAGCAGCCAACTCGGGTCAAGCTCCTGGCATTGGCCCTGGCGGATGAGCCCGGTGGCGGTGGGGCGGCCCCTCTCTGGTGCACCCAGCCACGTCTCGGTGCCGCAGATCAGCCTCTCCGGTTGCGCGCTTGATTTCCGTACCTAGGTACGGGTTTATGGTCGGCGGCATGAGAGTTGGCGAGGTCGCGGAACGCGCAGGCGTGAACGTCGAGACGCTGCGCTACTACGAGCGCCGGGGGCTGCTGCCTGCGCCGGAGCGAGCGCCGAGCGGGCACCGCCGCTACGACGAGGAAACCGTGCGGTTCCTGCGCGCGATCAAGGAGGCGCAGGCGGTCGGCTTCGCGCTGGCAGAGATCGCCGACTACCTGCGAGCGGCACGCCGCTCGACTGCGCCATCGGAGACGCTGCGGGTGCAGATGGCGGCAAAGATCGACGACATCGACGCACGCATCGCGGCGCTGCGGCGCATGCGGGATGAGCTCGGGCAGGACACGAACAGACTCGTCGAGACCGACGACGGGACTCCGCTTCCGCCGCCGCCCCCACTCAGCGACAGCCAGCTGTTCGCCCGCCTCCAACTGCGGCTCACAGCAACCGGCGAAGGCACGCTGCGCGGAAGAGCCGACCGGGTCGAACTCCTCGGCATCGACCGCTGGATCGGCGGCACCCACATCACGCGCGACAACACCTGGCGATGGCACCCCACCGAATGGAAGCTCGGTCCACCATCTCGACGCTAGTCGACCCTGGGGCAAGGCCCGACCACCACCGCCGGTCATTGAGTCAGAGCTTCCAAGGCAACGGATGGGGGTTCGAGTCCCTGGTGGCGCACCCCCCCAGCGGCCATCCCCCACCCGGCAGACCCTGCGCGAGCGCTGGAGCGACCCGTCGCGTCAGCGTAGGCGGCGGAAGAACATGCGCACGTCGCCGACCAGCAGGTCGGGTGCTTCCATGGCGGCGAAGTGGCCGCCGCGGTCGAACTCGGTCCAATGGACGATGTGGTTGCCGCGCTCGGCGTAGCGGCGGATGGCGTAGTCCTCGGCGAACACCGCCACCCCGGTCGGCGTCGCGCCGGCCTGCCCGCCCTGGAAGCCGGCGTGGGTGTTCTCGTAGTAGAGGTCGGCTGACGACCCGGCCGTGCCCGTCAGCCAGTACAGCATCACGTTGGTGAGCAGCTGGTCGCGGTCGACGGCGTCCTCGGGGACGTCCGCGGCGTGGGCCCACTCCCTGAACTTCTCCACGATCCAGGCCAGCTGGCCGACCGGCGAGTCGGTGAGGGCGTAGGCCAGCGTCTGCGGCCGGGTGGCCTGGACCTCGAAGTAGCCGTTGCCGGGCCCCGCCGTGCTCGCCTGGAGGCGCTGCAGCCGGGCCCGCTCGGCATCGGTGAAGCCGGCCAGCTCGTGCGGGTCCACGGGCCCGAAGGGGATGAAGCCGAAGGTGGCCGCGTTGACGTGCACGCCGACCACGTGCTCGGGGTCGACGCGGCCCAGCTCCGGGGCGACGAACGCGCCCCAGTCTCCCCCCTGGGCACCGTAGCGCCGGTAGCCCAGGCGGCTCATCAGCTCGGCCCAGGCGCGGGCGACGCGACCGGTGGTCCAGCCGGCCTCACGGGTCGGGCCGGAGAGGCCGTACCCGGGAATGGAGGGGATCACCAGGTGGAAGGCGTCGGCCCCGCCACCGCCGTGGGCACGCGGATCGGTCAGCGGCCCGATGACGTTCAGGAACTCCACGACCGAGCCGGGCCAGCCATGGGTCAGGATCAGCGGCAGCGCGTCGGGTTCGGCGGAGCGGACGTGCAGGAAGTGCACGTTCGCCCCCTCGATGGTGGTGGTGAACTGCGGGAACTGGTTGAGCCTGGCCTCCTGCTCCCGCCAGTCGTAACCGTCGCGCCAGTAGCTGGCCAGCTCCTTGAGGTAGCCGAGCGGCACCCCGCGGCTCCAGCCGACGCCGGGCAGCTGATCGGGCCAGCGGGTGCGGGCCAGCCGGTCGCGCAGGTCGTCGAGCTCGGCCTGGGGGACGTCGACGCGGAACGGACGGATGGTGGGGTCGGAGGGCCCGGTGCTGGTCATCGCTGCGGTTCCTTTCCTCGCGGGTGGCAAACCTCGGAGCCATATGACAATATGTTGTCATGGACCCAACCATAGCAGGACGACAACATGTTGTCAATGCCGAAGCGGGGCCGCTGGCGCGCACCCCCGCCGGGGACGCCTTCACCACCCTCCTCGGCCAGGTCATCGCGCTCACCCGGCGCTTCAGCACCGTCGGGGAGGCGCTGGCCAAGCCAGCAGGCCAGACGCTGGCGCGCTGGCTGGTTCTCGAGTCCGTCCAGGACGCCCCCGCGACGGTGGCGCAGGTCGCCCGCGGCCTGCACCTCGCCCGGCAGGGCGTGCAGCGCCTGGCCGACCTGCTGGTGCGGGACGGGTTGGCGGCCTACGAGGACAACCCTGCCCACCGGCGCGCCAAGCTGTTGCGGCTGGAGCCGCCGGGCCGCTCGGCACTGGGGACCATCCAGGCGGCGCAGCGAGCGTGGGCCGACGCGCTCGGGGCCGAGCTCGGCGAAGCCGACCTGCGGCAGGCCAGCGTCGTCCTCGACCGGGTGCTCCGAGCCGTCCGGAAACCGGAACGATCGCCGTGACCGTCAGGCGTCGCGCAGCCGCAGCAGCAGGCCGCCCGCGAACAGGGACGCGGCGGCCCAGGCGGCGAGCACGCCCAGACCCGCCCACGGGCCGAGTGGCAGGCCGCGGAGGTTGACGGTCGCCTGGACGGCGAGCCCGGCGGTCATCGGGCCGACCTGCTGGAGGTGGCGGTACCAGTGCGCGTCCGCGACCACGGTGGCGAGGATCGGGAACAGGTACAGCAGGCCGAGCACCACCCCGACGGCGGTCGCGGAGTCCCGCACGGCGGTGGCGACGCCGAGGCTGAGCAGCGCGACCAGGGCGAGGTAGAGGACCGAGCCGGTGGCGGCGCGCAGCACCGGCCCGTCGGCCAGGGACAGGAGCTGGTAGCCGTGCGCCTCGGTGAAGCCGTTGCCGGGCAGGAGCAGCCGCCCGGCCAGCACCGACGCGAGCACCGCGACGGTCCCGGCCGCCAGCACCGACCCGCCGACCACGGCCGCCTTGGCGGCCAGGACGGTGGCCCGGCGGGGCATCGCCGTGAGGGTGACGAGGATCATGCCGCTGCCGTACTCGCCACCGACCGCCAGCACCGCCAGGACGGCGACCAGTGCCTGGCCGAAGTCGACCCCGGTGAGGCTGACCTTGGCGGGGTCCAGGCCGCAGCCCGTGGCCGGGCAGTCGACGGCGGCCGCCGCCAGGGCGCTCAGCGCCACCGTCACCGCCACCACGGCCAGCAGCAGCCAGCCCGTGCCCGCCAGGGTGCGCAGCTTGGTCCACTCCGCGTGCAGCGCACGCCTCATGCGTCCCGCCGGCGCAGCCGCACGGCGGCCAGGGCCAGGGCGAGCGCGGCATACCCGCACAGCACCGCGAAGCCCGCCCACGGCGCCAGCGGGTAGTAGCCGGCAAGCGGCGTGTAGGAGCTGGCGACCTGCGGGTAGGCGGGCAGGCTCTGCTGGACGGCGAAGGCCGCCGCCGGGGTGAGCCGCAGCAGCCACTCCGCGGGGCCCGCCGGCAGGACCGAGGCGACCGCCAGGATGTACGGCAGCACGATCACCACCACGACGGCGGTGACCGCCCCAGCGCTGCGCCGCAGCAGCGTGCCGATGGCCAGCGCCAGGACGGCGGCGACCGCCAGCAGCGCCGCGGTGCCGGCCACCACCCGCAGCTCGGTCAGCCGCGTCACCGGGAACAGGTAGAAGCCCTTGTCGCGCGCCAGCCGCCCGACCAGCGGGACCGCGACCGCGGCGGCGACCAGCCCGGTGACAAAGGCGACCGAGCCGATCACGATCGCCTTGGCCGCCAGCACCCGCCCGCGCCGCGGGCTGGCGGCCAGGGTGGTGCGGATCAGGCCGCGCCGGTACTCGGCGGTCATGAACATCGTCGCCACCACGACCACCGCGATCAGGCCGGCGAACGCGCCCACCAGGCTGCCGCCGACGGTGTGGTTGGGCCCCTCCCCGCTCACCGCCGGCGCGATGTCGCCGGAGCCGCTCACGGTGAAGGCGCCGCCGGCCTGCTGGAACCCGCTGCCCGCCCGGTCGGCGCCGGGCGGGCCTCCGGCGTCGCCGACGCGGCCGCCGGTCCAGGCGCCCTGCGGCCAGGCTCCCTGCAGGCCGACGTGGTCGAAGCGGGCGGTGGCCAGGGTCGGGCCGCCCGCCGAGCTGGACCCGCCGAACGACCGGGTCGTCACCGTGTAATCGGGGGAGGCGGCGAACAGCCCGGCCTGCACGGTCGCGGGCAGCCCGTCCAGGCGGGCGGTCCCCACCCTGGTCCAGTGGGCACCGTCGGCCGACTCCTCGCCGGTCAGCGTGTCGCCGGAGCGAGACAGCCGCAGCCAGCGCGGGGACGCCGCCGACACCGCGCCCGGCAGGCCGGCGGTGTCGTTGGTGTAGTCGTACTGCATCCGCACCCCGTGGCCGCCGGTGACCATCACCGCCGCGTACGCCGACCCTTGGTTGGTGTTCTCTTTGACGATGATCCCGGCCTTGGTCCACGGCCGGACGCCGGGCCGCATGCCCGCCAGCGAACCCTGACCGGCCGGGACCGCGCCGTTTGGGGAGTACAGGCCGGTCAGCGAGGTCACCCGCACGGTGATGCTGCCGTCGCCGTCGAGCGGCCGGTGCACGAAGGAGAAGCTGTCGGTCACCGCCTCGCCGTCCGGTCCGACCGGCGGGGCGGAGGGCTTGCAGGTCTGCCCGCCCGGACCGGCGCAGCTGATCTGGCTGCCCGCCGGGCCCAGCAGGCCGACCAGCACGGTCAGCAGCGCCGCGGCGGCCATGCCGACCACCCAGCCACGCACCGTCCTGAACTTGGTCCACTCGGCGTGCAGCAGCTGCGCGAAGCCGGCGGTCACGGCGCCGCCTCCTCGGCGGCGGTGGCGCGGAACTCGACCGCGTCCCTGGTCAGCTCCATGTAGGCCTCCTCCAGGGTCGCGCGGTGCGCCGACACCTCAGCGAACGGCACCGCGTGCTCGCCCAGGAGCGCCACCACGCGCTCCGGGACCAACCCGGACACGGTGAGCGTGTCGCGGTCGGTGGCGGCCACGGTGGCGCCCGCGTTCGCCAGCACCGTCATCGCCTCCGACCGGGCGCTGGTTCGCAGCCGGACCCGGCCGCCGGACGCGGCCGCCAGCAGGTCCGCCACGCTGGTGTCGGCGACGACCCGGCCGCGGCCGATCACCACCAGGTGGCCGGCGGTGTCCTGCAGCTCGCTCATCAGGTGGCTGGACACCAGCACGGCGCGGCCCTGCCCGGCCAGCGACCGCAGCAGGCCCCGCATCCACACGATGCCCTCGGGATCCATGCCGTTGAACGGCTCTTCCATCATGAGCACCGGCGGGTCGCCCAGCAGCGCCGCCGCGATCCCCAGCCGCTGCCACATGCCCAGCGAGTACCCGCCCGCCCTGCGCCTGGCCACCGCCTGCAGCCCGACCTGCGCGAGCACCTCGTCGACCCGCCGGGCGGGCAGCCCCTGGGAGTGGGCCAGCCACCGCAGGTGGTTGCGGCCGCTGCGGCTCGGCTGCAGGGCGGCGGCGTCCAGCAGCGCCCCGACCTGGTGCAGCGGCTGCCGCAGGCTCCGGTACGGCCGCCCGCCGACCAGCGCGGTGCCCTCGTCGGCGGCGTCCAGGCCGAGGATCACCCGCATGGTGGTGGACTTGCCCGCGCCGTTGGGGCCGACGAAGCCGGTGACGGTTCCCGGCGCGACCGTGAACGACAGCCCGTCCAAGGCGACGACCTGCCCGAAGCGCTTGCGCAGGCCGCTGACGTCGATGCTCGCTTCCATGTCCATGGCAGGAAGCCTAGGGCGCGGGGGCGGGGCGGTCGTCACGCCGGGGAGCCATCTTCGCCGTCGCTGGCGCGAGCGACCCCCGCCGCCCGCGCATCCCTCGCGGGAGGGACGCCGACGCGCCGGCCAGCGGCGACAATGGACGACGATGACCTACGTGAGCCGAGCGGGTGGGTGGCGCCGCGGATGGGCCGGCACGGGACGGCGGATCGCCGCGGCCCCGCAGGCGCCGGCCGTCGCCGGGGCGCTGCTGGGGCTGCTGGCGGTGGCCGAGTCGGTCGCGCGCTCGGCGGTCGCCGGCGTGAGCGCGCAGCTCGCCCTGGCGTCCTTGCTGCTCGCCCTGTCCACTACGCTGCCGCTGGCGTTCCTGCGCCCGGCGGGGGCCGCGGTGGCGGTCTCCGCCGCCTGCGTGCTGTCGCTGGCGCTGTTCCACACCCTGACGGTCGCGGGCCTGGCCGCGCAGCTGATCGTTTCCTACCGCCTCGGCCGGGAGCGCGCGCCGGGGAACGGCACCCAGCTGCAGGCGACCGGCCTTGCCGTGCCGTTCCTGCTGCTGGCGCTCGCCGGTCCCCGTCCCGCGGGCTCCGAGGCGGGGGTCCTGACCGTGCTGCTGGCCTCGCTGGCCCCGGCGGCCGCCTGGGCCGGGATCGCCCGGCGGGCGCGCGGCGAGGCGCTGCTGCAGAGCGCGGCGCGGCAGGTCATCGCCGGCAGCCTGGTCGAGCACACGGCCCGCGGTCAGCGGGCGCGTATCGCCCGCGAGCTGCACGACGTGGTCGCCCACCACGTCTCCATGGTCGCCCTGCAGGCCGAGACCGCCCGGCTGGCCACCCCTGGGATGCCGGCCGCCGGGGCGCAGCGGCTGGCGGCGATCGGCGACACCGCGCGGACCGCGCTGACCGAGATGCGGCGGCTGCTCGGCGTGCTGCGCGAGGACGCCCAGGCCGACGCCGCGGAGCGGCGGCCCCAGCCCGGCCTCAGGCAGCTCAACGAGCTGCTGGACGAGTCGCGGGAGGCATCCGGGACGGGCACCCGACTGATCCTCCGCGGCGCGCAGGTCCCGCTCGACCCGGGCGTGGAGCTGGCCGCCTACCGGATCGTCCAGGAGGCGCTCACCAACGCCCGCCGCCACGCCCCCGGCGCCGCCGTCGACGTGGAGCTGCGCTACGAGGACGACGCCCTGCGGGTGCGCGTCCGCGACAACGGGCCCGGCCCGCCCCCCGAGGCGCCGGCCGGCGGCCACGGGCTGCCCGGCATGCGCGAGCGCGCCGCGGCCGTCGGCGGCCGGCTGCGCACCGGCCCGGCGGCCGGCGGCGGCTTCCTGGTCGAGGCCACCCTGCCGGCGACCGCCGAGGCGCTCGGATGAGCGGCGCGCCGGCGGCGGTGCGGATCGTCGTCGCCGACGACCATCAGCTGGCGCGCGCCGGCTTCGCCGCGCTGCTCGACACCCAGCCGGACCTCACGGTCGTCGGCACCGCCTCCGACGGGGCCGAGGCGGTGCGGATCTGCGGCGAGCTGCGGCCCGACGTCGTGCTGATGGACGTGCGCATGCCGGGCATGGACGGCATCGAGGCCACCAGGCGGCTGACCGGCGCGGCGGCGGCCGGGCCGCGCGTCCTCATCCTGACCACCTTCGACCTGGACGAGTACGTCTACGACGCGCTCCGCGCCGGCGCCAGCGGCTTCCTGCTCAAGGACGTCACCGCCGAGCGGCTGTTCGACGCGGTGCGGGTCGTCGCCGCCGGCGACGCGCTGCTCGCGCCGGCGGTCACCCGCCGCCTCATCAGCGAGTTCGCCCTGCTGCACCCCAGGCCGGACGCGCCGGCCGCGGCCGCGCTCGCCAGCCTCACCCCGCGGGAGACGCAGGTCCTGCGGCTGGTCGCCGAGGGCCTGTCCAACCCGGAGATCGCCGACCGGCTGGTGGTGACCGAGGAGACGGTCAAGACGCACGTCAGCCGCGTGCTTGGCAAGCTCGGGCTGCGCGACCGGACGCAGGCGGTGGTCACCGCCTACGAGTCGGGACTGGTCGTGCCCCGCACCCCGAGGTAGCCACGGAGACCGGCCGGTCGGGTACCGTGGCGCGCACGCGGATGACGGTGCTGGGCGGCTGTGGCGCCTGGCCGGCGGCCGGGCAGGCCTGCAGCGGTCGACCTGGGCTGACGCTCAGGCGGTGGTGAACGACCAGCTGCGGGTGGGGAACGGGTGCCAGGCGCCCTGGTCGCTCTGGACGGAGCCGGAGATCCGCACGTGGTAGGTGGTGTGGGCCGCCAGCGGCCGGGTGGCCGCCAGGATGGCCGCGTTGGCGGGCAGCTCGCTGTCGATTGTGCCGGCGCCGGCGCGGACCGACTTGAGGATCGCGACCGGGGTGTGGCCGGCGCCCTCGGTCAGGTGCATGTCCTGGACCTTCAGGCCCGCGAACCCGTCGGCCTGGATGCTGACCACGTAGCCGACCATCTGGGCGGCGCCCTGGAACGGGCTGGGGTGCTCCTGGAGCCGGTTGAACGAGGTCGGCACGCCGGTCTGGCCCGGGGTCGGGTACACCGAGAGGCGCCTGGTCCGCACCTTCGCCGAGGTCATCTCCAGGACCTCCGCCGAACGGGTCTGGCGGCCGAACCGGTGCGTGGCGGCGCCGCAGCCGGCCGCCTGGACGTTGGCGTCCAGCAGCGGGAAGCGGTGGTAGGGGGCGTCCAGCCAGCTGTGGACGCCGGCCTTGACGTCGGCGGTGCCGCTGCTGGTGGTGACGTCCTCGGCCTGGACGCGCCAGCTGCCGTCGCGGAGGCCCGCCGCCTTGGTCCGCTCCCAGGGCGTGGCGCCGGTGTAGCCGTGCAGGCCGGGGGTCTCCTGGTGGGCGCTGCCGTCCGGGCTGGAGCCCGAGGCCAGGCCGAGGCTGCGGGCGAGCCGCACGAGGGGGCTGGCGGGCACGTCGCCGAGGTCGGCGCGGACGCGGTAGGCGGCGTGGCTGGCGGCCGCCTGGGCCAGGGCGGGCTGCGCGGTGGCGGAGACCGGGGCCGCGCCGACCCGGGCCCGGATCGCGTTCACCTCGGCGTAGCAGGCGGCGGCCGAACGCTCGGCGGCGGCGGTGTCGGCGGCCGCGGCCGGGATCCGCGCCGCCAGGGCCACCAGCGCCGCAGTAATCAGGACGAACCGGGCAAGCGTCGGCAAAGGAAAGCTCCTCGAGCTGCGAAAAGAACGGGGCGCGGAAAAGAAATGCGCGAAGAAATACGAGAGAATTCGGGACCGGTGCCGGCGATCCTTCAACCGCCGTCAAGGATCGAATTCGGCTCCGAGTGGCGCCCCAATAGGGAACCGAGGCGAAACCATCCGAGGGGATGGCTCGGGGTGGTCCCGCGGACTAGCCGGCGTGGCCTGCGGGGCCATCGGCGGCATCAACCGGTCTAGTCACCGCCGGCCACGCGGCGCGCCGGCGACCTTCCAGCTAGGCCACGTCGGCCCCGTTCACCTGGGCTTTTACGTCCCCAAGACGCGGACGTCCACCCCGACCCTGCCGGCAACGCGCAGCTCGGCGTCGGCGGTGACCAGCGGAACCTGCAGCGCCTGGGCGAGCACCACGTAGGCGGCGTCGTAGACGGTGAAGTCGTCACGCAGGTCCAGGATGTAGCCGAGCAGGCCGGTCATCGGGTGGCGTTCAATCGCGAGGCCCCCGAAATCCTCGACCGCTTCGTCCAGTCGCAGCTGGTCGAGTCTGCCGCCGAGCGCGTGGCCGCGCAGCGCGCTGGCAACCTCGAAGTCCAGCAGGGCCGGCGCGTGCAGCTCCTCATTCGCCAGCAGCGCGAGCAGCTCGGGGGTGACGGGCTCGTCGACCAAGGCGTCCACCATCGCCGACGAGTCGAGGACGATCACCGGGCCTCGCGGATCCTGCGGATCTCGGCCACGGTGTCGGCGGTGCTGGGACCGCCCCGGCGGTTGCGGCGGGCCAGTCGCTCGACGATCTCGGCATTGGTGGGTCGGGCCGCGAGGCGGTTGAACGCATCGCGCAGGAAGGCCGTTAGGGTGAGGCCGCGCTCGGCGGCTTGCGCCTTGAGCGCCCTGACGGTGTCCTCAGGGACGTCACGGACCTGGACGAGTGCCATGACCAGCATGGTATGCATTCGTATGCACCACCGCAAGCGGGAGGCGCTGACCCGCGCCGGCGTGGTCGGGCACAATCTCCGGGCCCGACGGAGGCGAGGCAGCGAGGCGGTGCGATCTTGAGCGACCGGGTAAAGATCACCCATCCGGACAAGGTGCTGTTCCCGGACGACGGCATCACCAAGGGCGACCTGGTCGACTACTACCGGACGGTCGCCCCGCTGATGCTCCCGCTGGTCAGCGGCCGCCCGGTCACCATGCAGCGGTTCCCGAACGGGATCGGCAGGGGCGGGTTCCTGCAGAAGCAGGTCGGCGACTACTTCCCAGACTGGATCGAGCGGGTCACCGCGCCCAACCGCCGCACCCGCACGGCCACCACCCGCGAGCAGGTCACCTACATGGTCTGCCGCGACCCCGACGACCTCGCCTACCTGGCCAACCAGGCCTGCGTCACCCCGCACGTGTGGCTCAGCCGCACCCCCAACCTCTACCACCCGGACCAGCTGGTCTTCGACCTGGACCCGGCCTCGACCGACCTGGCGGTGCTGCGCTCGGCGGCGGCGGCGCTGCACGGGCTGCTGGAGGAGCTCGGGCTGCCCTCGTTCCTGAAGTCCAGCGGCTCCCGCGGCCTGCACGTGCTGGTGCCGCTGGTGCCGGCCGCCGAGACCGACGCGGTGAAGCTGTTCAGCATGGGCGTGGCCGAGCTGCTGGCCGCGCGGCACCCCGACCAGCTCACCACCGAGGGACGCATCGCCGACCGGCACGCCCGCCTGTACCTCGACACCGGCCGCAACGGCTACGCGCAGACGATGGCCGCGCCCTACGCGGTGCGGGCGCTGCCGGGCGCGCCGGTGTCGGTGCCGCTGGACTGGTCGGAGCTGGAGGAGTTCGAGCCGAGGCGGCACACGCTGCGCACGATCGCCGAGCGGCTCGCCCGGCCCGACCCGTGGGCCGGCCTCGACCAGGCCGCCGCCAGCCTCGACCGGGCCCACGCCCGGCTGGTCGAGCTCGGCGGCGCTCCCCTGCCCTGAGCGCAGGCGCCGCGCGGCGCGCTCAGCGGCGGCGCTGCCGCCAGTCGAGTTCGTCGCCGCGGGGCAGCCGGATGGAGCCGCAGCGCCCGCAGCGGCGGCAGTTGACGTGCACCGCCTGGTA
>DASQWY010000102.1:0-15288 GCA_035640005.1 Actinomycetes bacterium | reverse complement strand
GCTTCTTCGACAAGGGAAGCGGCCAGCGGACCGAGCCGCGGCCGCTGCGGGAGGTGGGGGCGTGACCGCCACCAACGCGGGCGGGACGGTCGCGGAGCAGGTCGAGGGGCGGCGGCGCTACCTGCTGGACCGGGAGGGGCTGCTCGGCCCGCTGCTGCTGCTGCCGGCGGTGGTCTACCTGCTCGCCCTGGTCGGCTTCCCGCTGCTGATGGCGATCCTGTACGCCTTCACCGACATCACCACCGGCCACCCGGTGCTGCACTTCGTCGGCCTGGGCACCTTCCGCGACGTGCTCGCCGACGGCGTGTTCCGCAGCTCGCTCCGGAACACGGTGGTGTTCACGCTGGCGTCGCAGGTGCTGGTGGTGGTGCTGGCCACCGTGCTGGCGTTCGCGCTGCGCAACGACTTCAAGGGCAAGTGGTTCGCCCGCTTCCTGATCCTGCTGCCGTGGACCACGCCGATCGCGCTCGGCACGATCGCCTGGCTGTGGATGCTCGACTCGCTGTTCAGCCCGATCGACTGGGTGCTGTCCCACGTCGGCCTGCTGCAGCAGGGCGGGCACATGTACTGGCTCGGCAAGCAGGACCTGGCGATGGGCTCGGTGGTCGCCGTGCAGACCTGGCGGATGCTGCCGCTGGCCACGGTGATCCTGCTGGCCGGCCTGAGCTCGATCCCGCAGGAGATCAAGGAGGCGGCCGAGATGGACGGCGCCGGCTTCTGGCGGCGGCTGCTCCACATCGAGATCCCGCTGCTGCTGCCGATCACCGGGGTGGCGGTGCTGTTCGGCATCGTCTTCACCTTCACCGACATGACGGTGGTGTACGTGCTCACCGGCGGCGGCCCGCAGAACTCCACCCAGGTGCTGGCCAGCTGGGCGTTCTACCGGGGCATCAACGGCGGCAGCCTCGGCCAGGGCGCCGCCGTGGCGGTGTTCATGTTCCCGGTGCTGGCGGGCCTGGCCGCGCTGATCCTGCGGCTGGCGCAGCGGGCGGAGGTGAGCTGAGGTGGCCGCCACCCCCGGGCGCCGGGTCGGGTCGCGGACCGGGACCTACACCGTCGTCGGGCTGTTCGCGCTGCTCGCCTCGTTCCCGTTCCTGTGGGCCGTGGTCACCATGTTCAAGGCCGACCCGGACCTGTACACCGCCGGCAACAACCCGTTCGTGTACAACCGGCCGCCGACCCTGCAGCACCTGCGGCTGCTGTTCCAGCAGACGCCGTACCTCACCTTCGTCCGCAACACCGTGTTCATCGGCGTGCTGGTGGTGCTGATCACCCTGGCGTTCAGCCTGCCCGCCGCCTACGCGATCGCGCGGCTCACCGGCCGCTGGGGCGGCCGCCTGGGCGTGGCGATCTTCCTGGTGTACCTGGTGCCGCCGACGCTGCTGTTCATCCCGCTGTCGCGGATGGTGGCCTCCCTGCGGCTGCAGGACTCGATCTGGTCGCTGGTGCTGGTGTACCCGACCTTCACCATCCCGCTGTCGACCTGGCTGCTGAACGGGTTCTTCAAGTCGGTCCCGCGCGACATCGAGGAGCAGGCGCAGGTGGACGGCTACAGCCGCCTGCAGGCGGTCACGCGCACGGTGCTGCCGCTGGTGCTGCCCGGCATCTTCACCGTGGTGGTGTTCGCCTTCACCCTCAGCATGCACGAGTTCATCTACGCGCTCGCCTTCGTCGCCAGCTCCTCGCGGATGACCATCAGCGTCGGGGTGCCCACCAACCTGGTCCGCGGCGACGTGTTCTTCTGGCAGTCGCTGATGGCCTCGGCGGTGATCGTGGCCGTGCCGGTCGCGCTCGCCTACAACTTCTTCCTGGACCGGTTCGTGCAGGGCTTCACCATGGGCGCCGTCAAGGGCTGAGCGTTTGCGGTAGCGCCCGACCGGAAAGCCGTCCCCGACCGACGAGGTTTGGGAGGCGTTTCATGTTCCGGGTGCATGCCGGCACGGTCGACTACGCGATCCTCGGAGTGTATTTCCTGGTGGTCCTCGGGATCGGCTTCGCGGCCAGACGCTACGTGCGAACCGGGCTCGACTTCTTCCTGTCCGGCCGCTCGCTGCCGGCGTGGATCACCGGGCTGGCGTTCATCGCCGCCAACCTGGGCGCCCTGGAGATCCTCGGGATGGCCGCCAACGGCGCCAAGTACGGGATCGCCACGGTGCACTTCTACTGGATCGGCGCGGTCCCGGCGATGGTGTTCCTCGGCATCGTGATGATGCCGTTCTACTACGGGGCGAAGGTCCGCAGCGTCCCCGAGTACCTGCGGCTGCGCTTCAACGACGCCACCCACCTGCTGAACTCGCTGTCGTTCGCGGTGGCGACCATCCTGATCGCCGGCGTCAACCTGTTCGCCATGGCGCTGGTGATCCGGCTGCTGCTCGGCTGGCCGATCGCCATCTCGATCGTGCTGGCCGCCGCCATCGTGCTGGTCTACATCACCCTCGGCGGCCTGTCCTCGGCGATCTACAACGAGGTGCTGCAGTTCTTCGTGATCGTGGCCGGGCTGGTGCCGATCACCGTCGTCGGGCTCAAGGCGGTCGGCGGCTGGAGCGGGCTGCAGGACAAGGTGAGCGGCGCCAAGGGCCTCGGCACGCTGGCGCTGCACCCCTGGCAGGGCACCGGGGTCGGCAACGTCACCAACCCGATCGGCGCCAACTGGATCGCGATCGTGTTCGGCCTGGGGTTCGTGCTCTCCTTCGGCTACTGGACGACCAACTTCGCCGAGGTGCAACGGGCACTGGCCGCCAAGAACGTGTCCGCGGCGCGGCGCACGCCGCTGATCGGCGCCTTCCCCAAGCTGTTCATCCCCTTCGTGGTGGTGATCCCGGGGCTGGTCGCGGCCGTCACCGTCAAGGGGATCGGCGCCAAGACCGGCGACCTGCAGTTCAACAACGCGATCCCGATCCTGATCTCGAAGTACATGCCGACCGGGATGCTCGGCATCGCCATCACCGGGCTGCTGGCCGCGTTCATGGCCGGCGTCGCCGCCAACGTGACCGCCTTCAACACCGTGGTCAGCTACGACCTGTGGCAGGCGCACGTCCGCAAGGCCGAAGCGGACGAGTACTACGTCCGCTTCGGCCGCATCGCCACCGTGGTCGGCGTGCTGGTGGCGATCGGCACCGCGTTCATCGCCGCCGGCTACAACAACATGATGGACTACATCCAGGAGCTGTTCTCGTTCTTCAACGCGCCGTTGTTCGCCACCTTCATCATCGCCATGTTCTGGCGGCGGGCGACGCCGTGGGCGGGCTTCTGGGGGCTGCTGGCCGGCACCGCCGCCGCGGTCGCCACCCACTTCCTGCACTCCCGCGGCGGGCTGGACCTCGGCTCGCCGCTGTCGGCCGACTTCTGGGGCGCGACCGCCGCGTTCGTGGTGGACGCCGTGGTCACCGTCGGGGTCAGCCTGGCCACCCGGCCCAAGCCCGAGGAGGAGTTGCGCGGGCTGGTCTGGGGTCTCACCCCGCACGAGGACGTGACCGCCGAACGGGACCCGGCCGAACGGGTCTGGTGGCGCCGGCCGCTGGTGCTGGGGATCGCCGCCCTCGTCATCACCGTCCTCCTCTACGTGGTCTTCTAGGAGGAAGCCATGGCTGGAACGCCCGAGTCCGATACCGAACGCCAGGCCCGCGCCCAGATCGCCGAGACCGAGGAGGTGGAGGCCGAGCAGGGCCAGGCCGTGCGGGCGGCCCGCCTGTTCGACCTGCGCATGGTGATCGGCGGCCTGCTGACCCTGTACGGCGTGGTGGTGACCGCCGTCGGCCTGTTCGCCTCCGGCGGCACCAGGACCAAGGCGGCCGGCATCAACATCGACCTGTGGGCCGGCCTGGCGATGCTGGCCGCCGGGCTGCTCTTCCTGGCCTGGGTCGCGCTGCGCCCGTTGCGGGCCGAGCAGCTGGAGGAGGAAGCCGCTGGCGACCGCCGCTGACGACCTCGTCCAAGGGGACCGACCATCCACCTCACCGACCAAGACGAGCGGCTTCAGCTTCTCTCGAGGATGGACTTGAGGTTATTGAGGCCCTTCTGCACATCCGGCCTGATGACCACCGCCATGACGAGCGGGAAGACGAGCGAGAGCAGTCCCCTCGGCTTGGGTGCGTCCATGGTGCGGGTCAGCAACGTGCCGGATCCCTGCGCTTGGAGGTCGAAGGTGCTGACGAAGTGCTCGCCCTTCTCCTCCGCGTCGAGAACCAGACGCGACGGCGACGAGCAGGCGGTGACGGTCACCTCGTTGCGATGGTTCTTGTCCCCCGGAATCGTTCCGATGGACGTGAACCTGTCACCGGTGGTGATCGGGCCGGATACTCCTTCGACCCGGTAGGGCTTCGGGGACCATTCGGCGTGCTTGGTGACGTCGACGAGATAGTCGAAGACCACGCTTGGCGGCCGGTCGATGGTGACGGTCCAACTGGTGATCGCGCGTGCGGACATGCTCCCTCCTGACCGAGGATGACCTCGGGAGACTATGCAGGTGGCGGGCGGGTCCTCCCGATCCCGCCAGGCAGTCCAGACCTGGGCGAGTCAGGCTCGGGCCCGTGCCAGTATCGCGGGCGACCGTCCCCGGATCGTTACGGCGCCGGGAACCTCCCCTCACGACCCGGCGTTTGCGGTCGTTGGGCGGGTGGCACACCAGGCGCCACCAGCACCGCACCCGAAGGAGCCACTGCATGAGCGACACCGACCCGGCCGGCCGGCAGCCGGAACCCGGCTACCGCGAGGCCGTCCTCGACCCCGTCGAGACGCTCGTCTGCCAGCGCTGCGGCGCCCTGGTCAAGCAGGACGACACCGACCTCCACGACCGCTTCCACGTGAGCGTGGAGCAGCCGTCCAGCCGCTACACCAGCGGCACCAGGGGCGCCTAGGCCGAGGAGGCACGTCATGGTCGACCAGGTCTCCCCGGCCGCCTGACCTGACCGGTCACGACTGCTCCTTCGGGCACAGGACCGTGGTCCGGCCCGCGATCCTGGCGCGCTCCAGGCCGGCCCCGCAGCGCGGGCAGGTCGGCCGCTCACGGTCGCGGGCGCCGGTGAGCCAGCTCCGCTTGGCGGGGACGAGCCCGTGGGGAATGGAGTCGCGCAGCACCTTCCGGATCGCGCGGTGGAGGGCGCCGCGCTCCCGGTCGCTGAGGGAGGCGGCCGGCCGCCGGGGATCGATCCGCGCCCGCCACAGCGCCTCGTCGGCGGTCAGGTTGCCGAGGCCAGCCGCCAGCTCCTGGTCCATCAGGGCGGACTTGACCGCGCCCCTGCGCCCGGCGAGCAGCTCGTCGAGCCGCCGGCGGGTGACCTCCAGCCAGTCGGGCCCGAGCCGCCCGACGATCCGCTCCAGCTCACGCTCGTCGCCCACCAGCCGGATCTCGCCGAACTTGCGCATGTTGCGGTAGCGCAGCTCGCCCTCGTCCAGGCGGATGACCAGCCGGTCATGGGGATGCCCGTCGCCGTCCCACTCCAGGGAGCCGGTCATGCCGAAGTGCAGCAGCAGGGTCGGCCCGTCGGTCGGGCAGATGAGCAGCTTGCCGTGCCGGCGCGGCTGCCCGAACCGGCGGCCGCGGAGCGCGCGGCCGAAGGTCGGCGGGCCGGTCGACCCGAGCATCGACGCGTCGACCCGCTCGATGGCGCGGACCGTCCGGCCGGCGGCGTGCCTGGCGAACTGGCGGCGGAACCCCTCGACGTCAGGCAGCTCCGGCACGGAGGCCCTCCAGCCGGCGGCTCGGCTCGCGCAGCGAGCGCGCCTCGTCCCAGATGCCCGCCCACGGGTCGCGCTTGCGTGCCAGCCGCCGCGGGAGGCTCCGCAGCGTGAACTGCTGCGGCTCGACCCGGCCGAGCTCGTCCCAGTCGACCGGGCAGGCGACCGGCGCGCCCGGCAGCGCCCGCACCGCGTAGGGGGCGACCGCGGTCTGCGCGTAGGCGTTGCGGGCGGTGTCCAGGTACAGCCGGCCGCGGCGCTTGTCCTTGCGCTGCTCGACGGTGAACCGCTTCGGCTCGCGCTCGGCCAGCAGCTTGGCGACGTCGCGCGCGAACGCGCGCGCCTGGTCGAAGCCGGCGCGGCGGTCCAGCGGCACGAGCACGTGGAAGCCGCGGCTGCCGGTGGTCTTCAGGTAGGTGGCCAGGCCGAGCTGCTCCAGCAGCTCCCGCAGGGCAGTCGCCCCGGCGCGGACGACGTCGAGGTCGTCGCCGGCGGGGTCCAGGTCGAAGATCAGCTGGTCGGGGTTGTCCAGCTTGTCGGTGCGGGACAGCCAGGTGTGCGGCGTGACGCACGCCTGGTCGGCGAGGTAGACCAGCGTCTCGGGGTTGTCGATGACCGCGTGCGTGACGCTGCCGCCGCCGCGGCGCGACACCTTCGCGCGCCGCACGAAGTCGGGGAAGTAGTCGGGCACCTGCTTCTGCTGGATCTGCTCGCCGCCGATCCCGTCCGGGAAGCGCTGCATGTGCACCGGCCGGCCGCGCACGTGCGGCAGCATCGCCTCGGCGACCCGCTGGTAGTAGCGCGCCAGCTCCTGCTTGGTGATCCCGTCGTCGGGGAACAGCACCTTGTCGGGGTTGGAGATCTCGACGGTGCGCATTGCACCACCCCCTCCACCTGGTTTGCTGCAACTGGGTTGCCCGCGAAGCCACCCCCGGAACGTCCTCCCGAAGCTGCTGTCAACGCCGGCGGCGCGCCGGGGCGTGTCACGGGTGCGCACGGGCCGGCGACGTGGCGAGGGGTGATGGGTTGGGCCGGCGTTCCACCGAGAGGATCGACGCGGAGTTCGCGGCCTTCGTGGACCGTCGGGCGCGACACCACCTTCGCACCGCGGTGCTGCTCACCGGCGACTGGCACGCCGCGGAGGACCTGGTGCAGACCTGCCTGCTCAAGCTGTACCGGGTCTGGCCGCGCCTGGACACCGGCGTGGATCCCGACGCCTACCTGCGCCGCATGCTGGTCAACACCCACCGGTCCTGGTGGCGGGCCCGCTGGCGCCGCGAGGCACCCATGGCCAGCATCCCCGACCGCGTGGGGGAGGCCGACGGGCAGGACCGGCACGCGCTGGCCGAGACGGTTCGGCGGGCGCTCGGTGCGCTGCCCGCCAGGCAGCGGGCCGCGCTGGTGCTGCGCTACTTCGAGGACCTGCCCGAGGCGCAGGTGGCCGACCTGCTCGGCTGCTCGGTCGGGTCGGTCAAGGCCCACACCCACCGTGACATCCGCCGGCTCCGGCAGCTCCTCGGCGACGAGCTGGTCCCCGCCGACCCGGTACCGGAGCTGCTGTCAACGGGCCGGCCGGCCGGGAGCGTGAGAGCGGGCGAACCCCATTCGCGACGCCAACAGGGGCGAGGTGGAGTGGCATGAGGCAACAGGATCGAGGTACGGAGGACGCGGTCCGCGCGCTGCTGCTGGAGGCGTCCGACGACGCGCCCCAGGTGAACGCGCCCCAGCTGCACGGGCTGCTGCTGCACGGGGTGCGGCGCCGGGTCCGGCGGCGCCGCCTGCTGGTGCCGTCGCTGGCGGCCGTGGCGGCCACGGCCGCGGTCCTGGCGGTCGCATCGCCGATCGGCGGCCCCGGCGTCGCCAGCGCGGCCGCCGCGGTCCGCAAGGCCGCGGCCGTCACGGCGGCCTCCGGCGAGCGCTCCGGGACCGCCGTCGTCCGGATCACCCACGAGAACAGGGCCTGGGCCGGCGCCACCATCCGCTGGCACGACCGGGACCTGTCGGTCACCCAGGACGCGCCGAGCCGGCCAGGAAAGGTCGGATCCAGGCTGCTGGTGGTCGGCGGGACCATGTACGGGGTCGACCCGGAGCGCGGCGGCTGGGTCCAGCTCGGCAGCCCGAAGAGCATCGATCCCGGCAGCGGCACGACTCCTGACGAGTACCTCGCCGCCGTGCGTGGGGACGTCAGCGGCGCGACCCTGCGCAGGATCAGCATGACCGGGCTGACCACCAGCCGGCTCGCCGACGGCTCCACCGCCTACAGCGGCAGCGTCGTCGCCGGGCTGATCGCCAGGGAAACGGGTTTCAAGGAGGGCCAGGCCATCCGGGTGCTCCCGTTCGGCTACGTCGCTCACGACGAGGCGGCCAACCCGGACGCCCCGCTGCGGGCGGCGGTGACCGTCGGTCCCGACGGCCTCATCCGCGAGCTCACCGTGACCTGGGGAAGCAGCGCCTCGGCGTGGAGGTACACGGTCACCTATTCGCGCCTGGGGAAGACCCCGGCGCCGGTCGCGCCCGCCCACGCGCCCTCCCTGCGCGACCGCCTGCGCGCCAGGCGCCAGGCGCCCAGCGGCAGCCACTAGGCAGGCCCGCCCGCGCGGGGCCGCTGGCTCCGGCCCCGCGCCCCCTCCAGCAGTGCCGGCCGAAAGGAGCACGCGGATGAACGACGCCCAAGCCGCGGCCGAGGAGGCAGCCGTCGGGCGGGCGATGACGGCGTCCGAGCGCCCGCGCCTGTCGATCAAGGCGGCATGGTGGCTCTCGGACCTGGCGCGGCCCGGCCGCGGCAACCTCAAGCTGGTCCCGGGCAGCCACACCAGCAACCGCATCGACGGGCCGCCGCGCCGCGACCTGCCGTGGCCGGACCCGCCCGGCGCCGTCGAGGTCACCGCCGATCCCGGCGACGTGGTCGTGTTCGACCGGCGGGTCTGGCACGCCCGCTCGCCCAACCGTTCCACCACCACCCGCAGGGCCATGTTCTTCGGCTACACCTACCGCTGGGTGCGCGGCCGCGACCGGATCCCCGCCGGGGACGCCGGCTACACCCCGCTGCAGCGGCAGCTGCTCGGCATGCTGGACGGCGCCGACGGCGACCACGCCTGGGGGCACGAGCCGGTGCGCGTGCCCCTCTACGAGCTGCTCCGCCAGGCCGGCCGGCTCCCTGTCGCTCCATGACGATCCCCCGCAACGACGTCCCGGAAGGTCAACCGGGCAGCAGCGCGCGTGCCAGCGTGGCGGCCAGCCAGTCGCGGTAGCGCTCCGGTGGCCAGCGGCGCTGCAGGACCAGCAGGTCGTGGACGGCCAGGGAGGCCAGGGTCCACAGCAGGTCGCGGGCCTCATCGACCGACAGGCCGGGGCGCAGCGCGCCGCGTTCGGCCAGCAGCTGGGCGAAGCGCCCCATCCCGGCCAGCCGCTCGGCCTCCAGCTGCTCCCACACCCGGGCCAGTTGGGGGTCGGCGGCGGCCGCGCCGGCCAGCACGCGCAGCAGCGGCCCGGCGCGGGCGTGGATGCCGGGCTGGGTGGCCGCGTACAACGCCAGCTGCCGGTGGGGGTCGGGCTCGGCGATCACCGCCTGGATGGCCGGGCGCTGCTCGACCGGGCGCTCGGCGCGGGCGGCGCCGCCGGCGACCGCGGCGCGCACCACCGCCTTGAACAGGCCGGCCTTGCTGCCGTACGCCCGGTAGATGGTCTCCACCACCACCCCGGCCGCGGCGGCGATGGCGGCCATGGTGGTGGCGGCGTAGCCGCGCTCCACGAACAGCCGCTGGGCGGCGTCCAGGACGTCCTGGCGGGTCTGGGCGGCCTGGGCCTGGCGCCTGGTCGAGTCGTAGCGGCGCCGGGGTCGGGGCTTGACACCCTCACTCATTGAGTAGCATCCTCATCACATCAAATCAGGCTGGCTCTCGCCAATCCTAGCAGGAGCGGCCGGGGGGAAGGAGCGGATCATGTCCGAGGACCTCAAGGCCATCGCGCGCCGCACCCTGGAGGAGGTCTTCCCCAGCGGCGACGTCGCCGGGCTGCGGGCGGTGACCCACCCCGACGTGATCAACCACGAGGCCCCTCCCGGCGCCGACCCCGGGCTGGACGGCATGGTCCAGACGATGCTCTGGCTCAAGGGGGCGTTCTCCGAGCGCCGCTACGAGATCCACCAGGTGGTCGCGGAGGGGGACACCGTGGTGCTGCACTGCACCTTCCACGGGCGCCACACCGGCGAGTTCATGGGCCTGCCGCCGACCAACCGGCCGTTCGCCGCCCGCCAGGTGCACCTGATCCGCTTCCAGGGCGGCAGGGGGATCGAGCACTGGGCGGTCCGCGACGACCTCGGCATGCTCCAGCAGCTCGGCGCGCTCTCGGCCCCCGCCTGAAAGGAGCCCGATCCACCGCGCAGCGGCTAGCCTAGCTCGGCGGCCAGTTTCCGAGCGGCGCGCCGATCTCCCATTCGTGGCCGAACGGGTCGACGATCCGGCCCAGCCGCCAGCCGTGCTCGTCGCCCACGGGCGAGGTTTCCGTTGCCCCGGCGGCCACTGCCTGCCGGACGACCGTCTCGGGGTCGTCGACCACCAGCAGCGTCCGGCTAGTTGCCCCGTCGATCGAGCGCGGGCTGAGACGCCTCATGGTCGATGACGCCGGCGCCACCCAGAACGCTGCCGCGCCGACACCGAGCTGCGCGACGATGTCATCGCCCTCGCCCCCGCGATGAAGGACGGTTGCACCGAACGCCGCTTCGTAGAACGTGAGTGCATCCTGCGGGCTGTCGACCCATAGTTCCGGCTGCATGCTCGTCATCGCGGCGATCACCCTTGCGCCCCGCCGTCTTCCGGCGTTGTGGTGACCGCGATGGCGTCGATGGAGATGAGCAGGCCGCGTGGTAGGACGACGTTGGCCGGGGCGGACCGTGCGGGCGCGGGGTCCGGCATGTGGCGGCCGTAGATCGCGTTGATGGTGGGGAAGTCCTCGACGTTGGCGTAGAAGATCGTGGTCTTGACCAGCGTGGACAGCGACGCGCCGGCCGCGGTCAGGATCGCCTCCAAGTTACGCAGTGCCTGTTCCGTCTGTGCTTCGATGCCGTTGGCGAGTGAGCCGGTGGCGGGGTCGATGCCGGGCGTGCCAGAGCAGAACACGAATCCGTTGGCGACGATCGCCTGGCTGTACGGTCCGAGCGCGGCCGGCGCGGTGTCGGTGGAGACTGCAGTCCTGATCATTGGCGTTTACCTTTCGCTGGTGAGCGGGGCTTCCCCCATCGCCGCCACCGTGGGCAAGCTGGTGGCCGCGCCCATGGACCTCGCACGGGGCCGCCGCCCTGGGATGACGCTGAGGCGCCCCTGGCAGGACTCGAACCTGCAACCCACTGCTTAGAAGGCAGTTGCTCTATCCGCTTGAGCTACAGGGGCCCATCGGTCCTGAGCATACCGAAAGCCCAGCCAGACGGACCTCCTGGCCGGCGGGCCGGCGTCGGTGCCTCGACAGGGTCGGGTTCGCGGGCCTAGCCTCCCTGGCGTCGTGTGGACCGCAGAGAGGAGTCGACATGCCCACCGCCGAGCGCCAGGCGCACACCCTGTGGGAAGGGCCGCTCACCAGCGGCCAGGGTGACCTCGAGTTCGCCTCGTCCGACATCGGTCGCTTCCCGGTCACCTGGGCGTCCCGGGTCGAGAAGGCTGACGGCCGCACCAGCCCGGAGGAGCTGCTCGCCGCCGCCCACGCCGCCTGCTACGCGATGGCGTTCTCGCACACGCTGACGCAGGCCGGCAACCCGCCGGAGCAGCTGCACGTGACCGCGACCGTCACCCTGGACCCCAAGGAGGGCGGCGGCGTGGTGGTGACCCGCTCGGCGCTGGAGGTCAGCGGGCGCGTGGCAGGCCTCGACCAGGCCGGCTTCGAGGCCGCTGCCGAGCAGGCCGAGCTGGGCTGCCCGATCTCCAACGCCATCCGCGGCAACGTCGCGGTCACGGTCAACGCCACCCTCCAGTCCTGACCGGGGCATGAGCGGCATCGACGCGATCGGCGCCACGCCAGTCGTGCGCCTGGACCGCCTGGCGGGGGAGGGCGGCGCCGAGGTCTGGGTGAAGCTGGAGGCGGCCAACCCCACCGGCTCCTACAAGGACAGGATGGCGCTGGCGATGGTCGAGGCCGCCGAGCGGGACGGGCGGCTGCGGCCGGGCCAGGCGGTGGTCGAGTACACCGGCGGCAGCACCGGCTCGTCGCTGGCGTTCGTCTGCGCCCTGAAGGGCCATCCGCTGCGGATCGTGTCCTCCGACGCCTTCGCCGCCGAGAAGATCCGCACCATGGAGGCGTTCGGCGCCGAGGTGGAGCTGATCCACAGCCCCGACGGCATCACGCCCGACCTGATCCCGGCGATGGTGCGCCGGGCGGGGGAGATCGCCGAGCAGACCGGAGCGTTCTGGACCGACCAGTTCAACAACGCCGACATGCTCGACGGCTACCGGCGGCTCGGCGAGGAGCTGCTCGAGCAGCTGCCGGGCCCGCCCGCGATCGACGCGTTCTGTAGCTACGTGGGGACGGCGGGCTGCTTCCTGGGCAGCACCCGCGCCCTGCTCGCGCGGCTGCCCGGGCTGCACCGGGTGGTGGCGGAGCCGGCCGAGTCGGCGGTCCTCTCCGGCGGCGCCCCCGGGACCCACCACATCGAGGGCGGCGGCATCGGGCGCTGGCCGCCCCTGCTGCGGCCGGAGGACTTCGACGAGGTCGTCGCGGTCCCCGAGGCCGAGGCGTTCGCCATGGCGCGCCGGGCCGCCCGCTCCGAAGGCGTCTTCTCCGGCCCCTCCACCGGCGCCAACCTGGTGGCCGCGCTGCGGATCGCCCGCCGCCTCGGCGCCGGCCACCGGGTCGTCACCGTGCAGGTCGACAGCGGCCTCAAGTACCTCGCCGGCGGCCTCTACACCGACCCTGGCCGCGATGGTGCTATTGACGCTGATCGGCCGATGCGGTTGCCTTCCGGGGGTTCGTGAGCTACCGGGTGCACCTGGCGCGGGGAGGGGCCATGCGCAGCGCGCGACGTTCGGTCTGGACACTGGCGATGATCCTGGCCGTGGCGGCCGCGATGCTGCCCTCCAGGGCGGTCGCCGCGGCGGGCCGGACGGTGACCATCGGCGTCGACCATGACACCCCGCGAGGGCACAACTTCGAGTACGTGGACTTCTTCCCGCGCCACCACACCAGGGTGCACGCCGGGGACGTACTCGACTTCGCCTGGGGGCTCACCCCCGACGGCCTGCACAACGTCCACGTGCTGCGGACCGGCGAGACGGCGGCGCAGGCCTACCAGGACCGGCCCTTCGTCGTCGGCGACCCCGACGACGGCCCGGCGCAGCTGCAGCTGAACCCGGCCGTGCTGCAACCCTCCGACCCCTCCTGCGGCACGGCCGCCACGCCGTGCGTCTACCACGGCGGCGACCTCAACTCCGGCGCCAAGCCGACCGACGGCCACCACGCCTTCCTGGTCAAGCTCGACGTCCCGGCCGGGACCACGGTCCGCTTCGTCTGCGAGATCCACCACAACATGCAGGGGTCGGTGCAGGTCGTCGGCGACGGCGTGCCCCGGACCCCGGCCAGCCAGATCCGCCACCGTGCCCAGGCGCAGGCGCGGGACGACACCAAGGCGGCGCTGCGGGCCGAGCGGGCGGCGAATCACCTGACGGTCCTGGACCGGCACCCGGACGGCACCCGGACGCTGCGGCTGATCGCGGGCACCGCGGCGCCGCACGTGGAGGTCGCCGAGATGCTGCCGCGGCGGGCGCACATCCACGCCGGCGACCGCGTGCGCTTCAGGACCAGGACCCTGGTCGACCCGCACACGGTCACCTTCCCCAGCGGCAGCGAGGAGGCCGAGCCGCTGCCGGAGGTCTGTGAGTCCCCGACCGGCGACACCTCGGCGGAGGGCCAGGACCCGCCGTGCGGCGGCGACCTGAGCCTGTTCGAGACGCACTTCGACCCGCAGCCGGTCGGCCCCAAGGCCGTCACCTCGCCCGACACGGTCGCGTCCTCGGGGGTGATCGGACCGCCCGCGAGCCCCCTGCCGCTCGCCTACACGCTGTCGTTCCCCAACCACGGGACGTTCGGCTACTTCTGCCACATCCACCCGCGCCAGATGCTCGGCACCCTGGTCGTGCGCTAGGAGGGTCGAGCCGGAGGGCGCCGCCATGTCGAGCAACGCCCAGAGCGTCCCTCAGCCGCCGTTCACGCCCGGCCGGTTCAGGAGCAGGACCGCGATCGTGACCGGCGCCGGCTCCGGCATCGGCCGGGCCACCGCGCTGCGCCTGGCCCGGGAGGGCGCCCGCGTGGTGATCGCCGACATCGCGGCCGACCGCCTGGAGCAGCTCACCGCCGAGTTCCCCGACCTCGACCTGGTCCCCGTCGCGGGGGACATCGCCACCGAAGCGGGGGTGCAGGCGGTCGTGGCCGCCGCCGACGGCCGGGTGGACGCCCTGGCCAACGTGGCCGGGATCATGGACGCCTTCCTGCCACCCGCCGAGGCCGACGACGCCACCTGGGAGCGGGTGTTCGCGTCAACGTCACCGCGGTCATGCGCCTGACTCGGGCCGTGCTGCCCATGATGCTCGCCGCCGGCGGCGGCTCGATCGTCAACGTCTCCTCCGAGGCCAGCCTGCGCGCCTCCGCCTCCGGGGTGGCCTACACCGCCTCCAAGCACGCGGTGAACGGCATCACCAAGAGCACCGCGGTCTTCTACAAGGGCAACGGGATCCGGGCCAACGCCGTCGCCCCCGGCCCGGTGGCCACCAACATCGAGGCGCCCTTCAAGTCCGAGCACGCCGCCGGCGTCCTCGGACCGATCATGCAGACCACCATCCCACCGGTGGCCACCGCGGAACAGCTCGCCGCCACCATCACCTGGCTGCTGAGCGATGACGCCAGCAACGTCAACGGGACCATCCTGCCCTCCGACGGCGGCTGGTCGGCCATCTGAGGGTCCCAACACCGGAGCGGGTGACGGGAATCGAACCCGCGTCACGAGCTTGGAAGGCACGCTCGCGGCGCGGGCCGACCCTCGGTCCGGCGCCGAACGGCAGGTCAGGACGGACCTTCCAGGAGCCGAGGTTGACCGCAGGTCACCGTGCGTGACCGTCGGCGAGGGCACGCGGAGGGCACAGCCCGTGGAGTCGGGATCGCCGTATGGCCGCCGGGATGGTGGTGTCAGGGCGGGCAGCGGGCTCAGCCGACGCGTTGGTGCCAAGCGTCGTGCCGCTCCCGCGCGGTCTCTGCCACCACGGCGCCGCAGGTCGAGCCACGTAGCTGGGCCGGAACGGAAAGCCCATACCCCCTTCGGGCTGGACCAGCCCGAGCCAGACCAGCGCCCGCCGCAACCCAGATGCCATGCCGGTCGACTTATCGCTTGCTCTGCCCAGCTGGTCGCCAGCATCGACGGGGGCCTGCTGCCGGTGAGCGGCCGTGGTGACCAGGCCGTCAGGCCGGGGCGGCGATGGCCCGCGACGCGCGGTCGTGGCTCGCTAGCCTCCGCTGGGTCCGCCGGTGAACCACCCGTCGTCTGCCCCCTCAGGCTTGCGGGGGTAGTCCTCCAGCTCCCGGTTGCGGCGGTTCAGCCGGGAGCTGACCACCAGCAAGCCAACAACGATCGCGATGGTG
>DASQWY010000101.1:0-2606 GCA_035640005.1 Actinomycetes bacterium | reverse complement strand
GGCCTCGGTGGAGCCAGCCAGCGCGACCGTGGAGGCGTCGGGACCGCCGATGGTCTCCGCCACCAGGTCATACCAGCCGGTGCCGACCTCGCGCTGGTGGCGGGTGGCGGTGTAGCCGTCCGCCTCCAGCTCCAGTTCGCGCTGCTGCAGGCGGGCGTAGGCGCTCATGCCGTCGGTGGCGTAGCCGCGCGCCAGCTCGAACATGGACGCGTTGAGGGCGTGGAAGCCCGCCAGGGTGACGAACTGGAAGCGGTAGCCCATCGCCGCCAGCTCGCGCCGGAACCCGGCGATCGCGGCGTCGTCCAGGTGGCCCTTCCAGTTGAACGACGGCGAGCAGTTGTACGCCAGCAGCTTGCCGGGGAACTCCGCGTGGACCGCCTCGGCAAAGGCCGCCGCCTCCTTCAGGTCCGGCGTGGAGGTCTCGAACCACAGCAGGTCGGCGTGGGGGGCGTAGGCCAGGCAGCGGGCCACCACCGGCTCCAGGCCGCTTCGGACCCGGAAGTAGCCTTCGGCGGTCCGCTCGCCGCTGAGGAACTCCCGGTCCCGCTCGTCGACGTCGCTGGTCAGCAGGGTGGCGGCCAGCGCGTCGGTGCGCGCGATCAGCAGGGTGGGGACGTCGGCGACGTCGGCGGCCAGCCGAGCGGCGGTCAGCGTGCGCACGAAGTGGGCGGTGGGCACCAGCACCTTGCCGCCCAGGTGGCCGCACTTCTTCTCGGAGGCGAGCTGGTCCTCGAAGTGCACCCCGGCCACGCCCGCCTCGATCATCGCCGTCATCACCTCGAAGGCGTTGAGCACGCCGCCGAAGCCGGCCTCGGCGTCGGCCACGACCGGGACCAGCCAGCGGGTGCCGCCGTCGCCCTCGGCCCAGGCGATCCGGTCGGCCCGCAGCAGGGCGTTGTTGATGCGCCGCGCGACCGCGGGGACGCTGTTGGCCGGGTACAGGCTCTGGTCCGGGTAGACCTGTTCGGCGAGGTTGGCGTCGGCGGCGACCTGCCAGCCGGACAGGTAGATGGCCTCCAGGCCGGCCTTGACCGCCTGCACGGCCTGGCCGCCGGTGAGCGCGCCGAGGGCGGCCACCACCTCGCGCTCGTGCAGCAGCTCCCACAGCCGCTCCGCCCCGACCTTGGCCAGGCTGTGCTGGACCGGCACCGAGCCGCGCAGCCGCGCCACCTCGGCGGCCGCGTAGCTCCGCTCGATCCCCGCCCAGCGCGGGTTGCCGGCCCAGTCGGCCTCCAGGTCGCGGGCGGCCTCCTCGATCGCCTGGCGTGGTTCCATGGCGCCTGGTTACCCGGGCCGGGCAGGCGGCAACCCGCCGGCGTGGCTACCTGGCGACGAACAGGTACTCGCTGGCCAGCCGGCGCCTGGCCTGGGCGTGGGTGCCGAACGAGTAGCGGTGGTCCAGCTGGTGGACCTCGACCCGCCGCTTGACGCGGGCCAGCATGGCGTGCAGCTCGGCGGCGGGGGGCAGCGAGTTCGACCCGTAGGACAGCACGATCGTGCTGCCCCGGAAGCGGTCGAACAGCTCGGCGAGGGCGGCATGGGTGGTCCGCTTGGAGGAGAACCGGGTCGGCCGCTTGGCCAGCTTGCGGGTGGCGGTGCCCTCCATGATCTCCACGCCGCGCCAGTACACCGACAGCCCCTCCAGGAAGTGGTAGCGCTTGATGTAGCAGTTGTCGTCGCGCGGGGGAGCGTACGGCGGGTCCAGGTAGACCAGGTCGTGACCGGCGGGGTCGGTGTCGAACACGTCGGCGCGGGCGGCCCGGCAGGGCCGGCCGGTGTCCAGCACGGCGGCGTTGTAGGCGGCGGCGGCCTCGCGGAAGTGGTCGCGCAGGGGCAGCCGCAGCCCGCGGCGCCCGTCGTCGTAGCGCAGCCCGGTGACGGTGAACACCCCGCGCGGCTGCTTGCGGGCGGCGGCCAGGCACAGGGCGGCGATCGCCAGGTCGCGCTCGTGGCCGGCCATGCGGTCCAGGTGCGACCAGGCGGCGTCCAGGAAGCGCAGGTCCTCGTCGGGGAAGAAGCGGCCGCGGAAGGTCCGCAGGATGAAGTCGCGGTCGTCCAGGGGCGGGCCGCAGAGCCGCTCGACGGCCGCCTCGCCGAGCCGCACGCGGTCGTTCTCCACGGTGGCCCTGGCGACGGTGGCGGCGAACTCCAGGTAGTCGCTGGCGGTCACCCGCTTGCCCATGCCCTTGAGGGCGTGGGCGACCACCGCGCTGCCGCTGAACGGGTCCAGGGCGGAGTCGAACCCCAAGGTGGCGAAGACCGCCCGCAGGGCCGGCAGCAGCCGGTACTTCGACCCCATGTAGCGCAGCCGGGGGAACGCCAGGGCGGGCTCCTTCGGTCGGTGCGCGGCCGGCCGCAGCATAGCCCGCCCCGGCGTCCGCCTAGTGGTACTGGTGCCCGGGACCCGGGTAGTGCCCCTCGGCCACGTCCTTGGCGAAACGGTTCGCGGCCTCGGCGATGGTGGCGCGCAGGTCGGCGTAGCGCTGCACGAACCGGGGGACCGGGTCGGGGGTGAGCCCGAGCAGGTCGGTGATCACCAGCACCTGGCCGTCGGTGCCGGGGCCGGCGCCGATCCCGATGGTGGGGACCTCCAGGGCGTCGGTGAC
>DASQWY010000100.1:0-6548 GCA_035640005.1 Actinomycetes bacterium | reverse complement strand
GGCGGGCGGTCGGCTCCGCCGACGTCTTCAACCAGCCGCCCGGCCGCACCTCCGGGTCGAGCGCGTACGTGCGGGCGCGCGGCCCGCGCCCGGCCCGGGTCGGGCTGGTCCTGCCCGCGGTGGTCAAGTCGGCCGCCAAGGGCAGCCGCTACGTCGCCTCGGTGTGGGTGCGCTCCACCGCGCCTGGCCTGCAGGTGACGGTGCGGCTGGGCGGCCCGGACGGGGGCGGGTCGCAGACGACGGCGACGACCCTGCCGGGGATCACCTGGCGGCGGGTCACCGTCGCCGACACCGTGGGCACGGCAGGCGCCGCGCTGGACCTCGAGGTGACCGCCGCCGGCGTGCCCTCGGGCGAGGCGCTGCTCATCGACGAAGTGCAGGTCCGGCAGGGGTAGCCGACGGGGAGGCGAGAGGACGGTCGTGGACGGCAGGGACGACGGGCGCGAACTGAACATGCTGGTGCAGGCGCCGGACAGGCGGGTCGGGCGGCGCGGCTTCCTGCGGGTCGCCGCGCTGCTGGGCGCGGCCGGCGCGGCCGGCTACGCCGGCGGCTGGATCGCCGGACGCGGCGAGGACCAGGGCGCCGCGGCGACCCCTTCGGCGGCTGCGGCCGCCAAGCCGGAGGATCAGGTCCTCAACATCTACAACTGGTCGGACTACATCGACGACAAGACCATCCCGACCTTCCAGGCCCAGGCGAACGTGCGCGTCAACTACGACGTGTACTCCTCCAACGAGGACCTGCTGGCCAAGATGCGCGCCGGCCCCACCGACTACGACATCATCGTGCCGACCAACTGGTTCATCCCCACCTACCGGCGCCTCGACCTCATCCAGCCGTTGCGCCAGGACCTGATCCCCAACCTGACCAACCTCGACAAGGAGTTCGTCGACACCGACTACGACCCCGGCAACCGCTACACCATCCCCTGGCAGTGGGGCACCACCGGGATCGGCTACGACCGCCGCCGCGTGCCGGGCGGCGCCGTCGACTCCTGGGCGGCGGTGTTCAACCCCGCCAGCGTCGACGCCGGGCGCATCTCGCTGCTGCGGGAGGTCACCGACCTGATCGGCTCGGTGCTGATCTACCTCGGCAGGAGCCCCAACTCCACCCGCGACCAGGACCTGCGCGACGTCGTCAAGCTGGTCGGCTCCCTCAAGGGGAAGCTGAAGGGCTTCTCCAGCGACACCTACATCGACGAGCTCGGCGCCGGCGAGACCTGGGTGGCGCAGGGCTGGAGCGGCGACGTGTTCATGGCCAGGGAGCAGAACCCCAGCGTCCGCTACACCATCCCCAAGGAGGGCGCGCTGCGGTTCGTGGACGTGATGTGCGTGCCGAAGGGCGCCCCCCACCCGGCCAACGCCGCCCGCTTCATGAACTACGTGCTGCACCCGAAGGTGGCGGCGCGCATCTCCAAGTACGTGAGCTACGGCACGCCGGTGTCGCTGGCCAAGCCGCTGCTGCCGGCCAGCCAGCTGAACGACCCGAGCATCTACCCGCCGGCCTCCACCAAGCTGTCGATCGTCACCCTCAACGACCAGCTGCTGGCCCGCTGGCGCGCCGCCTACGACGAGATGGTCAAGGCCTGAGCGGCGGCACGAGATAGCCTTGTCGGCATGGCCGGCAAGCTGGTGGTGTGCGGGACGCCGATCGGGAACCTGGACGACGCCTCGCCGCGGCTGGCCAGGGCGCTGGCAGCGGCCGACCTGGTCGCCTGTGAGGACACCAGGCAGACCCGCAAGCTGCTCGCCCGCCTGGGCGTGCGGGCCCGCACCGTCCGCTACGACCAGGCCGGTGAGCGGGAGCGGGCCGAGGCCCTCGCCGAGCAGGTCGCCGCCGGCGCCACCGTCGCGCTGGTCAGCGACGCCGGCATGCCGGCGGTGTCCGACCCCGGCTACCACCTTGTCGGCGCCTGCCTGGCCAGGGGCCTGCCGGTGGAGGTGGTGCCCGGCCCCAGCGCCGTGCTCGCCGCCCTGGTGGTGTCCGGCCTGCCCAGCGACCGCTTCTGCTTCGAGGGGTTCCTGCCGCGCAGGGCCGGGGCGCGCGACCGCCGCCTGGCCGAGCTGGCCGCCGAGCCGCGCACGATGGTGTTCTTCGAGGCGCCGCACCGGGTGCTCGCCACCCTGGAGGCGATGGCCGCCGCCTTCGGGGGTGAGCGGGCCTGCGCGCTGGTGCGCGAGCTGACCAAGGTCCACGAGCAGGTGCTGCGGGGCTCGCTGGCCGAGGTGGGGGAGCGGCTGGCCGCGCAGGGACCGCGCGGCGAGCTGACCCTGGTGGTCTCCGGCAGGCCGCAGGGCCAGCCCGACGCCCGCGCGGGCGAGCTGGCCGCCGAGGTGGCCGCGCGGGTCGCCGCCGGGTCCAGCACCCGCGACGCGGTCGCCGCCGTCGCCAAGGCCACCGGAGCCCCGCGGCGGGCCGTCTACCAGGCCGTCCTCGGCGCCAGGGAGTCGTTGGACGGGGGCTGATCCGGTTGCTAGCCTGACCCCCGTTCAGTCTCCCCCCGAAAGGCCGGCGGCACGTGACCGACGCGCCCACCAAGGACACCTTCTACCTCACCACCCCGATCTACTACATCAACGACCTGCCGCACATCGGCCACGCCTACACCACCATCGCGGCCGACGTGCTGGCGCGTTGGCGGCGGGCGCACGGGGAGAAGGTGCTGTTCCTCACCGGCACCGACGAGCACGGGCAGAAGGTCGCCAGGGCGGCCGAGGCCGGCGGGCTGGACCCGCAGGCCTGGACCGACCGGATGGTGGACCGCTGGAAGGCGACCTGGGCCGAGCTGGACGTCGCCTACGACGACTTCATCCGCACCACCGAGCCCCGCCACGTCGGCGCGGTGAAGCGGCTGTGGCAGCGGCTGTACGACCAGGGGGACGTCTACCTCGACAGCTACCAGGGGCTGTACTGCGTCGCCTGCGAGCAGTTCTACTCGCCGGATGAGCTGGTCGACGGCAAGTGCCCGATCCACGGCACGCCGGTGGAGACGGTCCGCGAGGAGAACTACTTCTTCCGCATCTCCAAGTACGCCGACCGGCTGCTGGAGCACTACCGCGCCCACCCGGAGTTCGTGCGGCCGGAGACCCGCCTGCGCGAGGTCGTCTCCTTCGTGGAGCAGGGGCTGCAGGACCTGTCGATCTCGCGGTCGAGCTTCACCTGGGGGGTGCCGATCCCCTGGGATCCCCGGCACGTCATGTACGTCTGGGTCGACGCGCTGCAGAACTACCTGACCGCCGCCGGCTGGGACGCCGACCTGGACCGCTTCGCGCACGTGTGGCCGGCCGACTACCACTTCGTGGGCAAGGACATCCTCCGCTTCCACGCCGTCACCTGGCCGGCGATCCTGCTGGCGGCGGGCCTGGAGCCGCCGCGGACCGTGCAGGCGCACGGCTGGCTGCTGGTCGGCGGGGAGAAGATGAGCAAGACCAAGCTGACCGGCATCGCCCCCGGCGACCTGGTGGCGCCGTTCGGCTCCGACGCGGTCCGCTACTTCTTCCAGCGGGAGGTCGCCTTCGGCCAGGACGGCAACTTCTCCTGGGAGGCGATCGTGGAGCGCTACAACGCCGACCTGGCCAACGGCCTCGGCAACCTCGCCAGCCGGCTCACCGCCATGGTGGAGCGCTACCGGGACGGGGTGCTGCCCGGCCCCGGACGCGACCAAGGAGCCGAGGCCGAGACGGCGGTGCGGGACGCCGCCGCCCGCGCCTACGCCGACGCCGAGGCGGCCCTGGCCGACCTGGCCTACGAGCGGGCGCTGGCCGCCATCTGGCGGGTGGTCGCCGCCGCCAACGCCTACCTGTCCGAGCGGCGTCCATGGGACCTGGCCAAGGCGGGCGACGACGCGGCGCTCGACACCGTCCTGTACACCGGCGCCGAGGCGCTGCGGATCGTGGCCGTGCTGGCCGCGCCGTGGCTGACGCGGACCGCGCCGCGGCTGTGGGCGGCGCTGGGCGCGCCGGGGGAGCTGGCCGACGCCCGGCTGCCGGGCGCGCTGGCCTGGGGCGGGCTGCCGCGCGGGGCGAGGGTGCAGCGGGTCGGCGCCCTGTTCCCGCGGCTGGACGCCGAGGGCAGGCCCGCCGAGCGGAGCGCCTGAGCGATGAACTCGTCGCTGCGCCAGCCGGTCGAGGTGGTCGACTACGACCCGAGCTGGCCCGACCGCTTCGCCGAGGAGCGCGACCGGATCGCCGCCGCGCTCGGCGGGACGGCCCCGGCCATCGAGCACGTCGGCGGCACCGCCGTGCCCGGGCTGGTCGCCAAGCCGGTGGTCGACCTGATGATCGGGGTGGAGGACATCGAGCGGGCCGGCCAGGCCGTGGCCACCCTCATCGGCCTGGGCTACGAGTACGTCCCCGAGCTGGAGACCGAGCTGCCGGACCGCCGCTACTTCCGCCGCGGCAACCCCGACGCCTTCCACGTGCACATGGTCACCCACGGCAGCCCCTACTGGGACGAGCACCTGCTGTTCCGCGACTACCTGCGCGCCCACCCGGAGGCCGCCAGCGAGTACGGGCGCCTCAAGCGCGGCCTGGCCGCGCGCTTCCGCAACGACCGCAAGGCCTACACCGACGGCAAGCGGCCGTTCATCGACGCGGTGGTCGGCGCCGCCCGCCGCCAGGCCGGCGGGTAGCGCCCGGATCGCGGTAGGCTTCGGGGGCTCCCGCGACGCCGCCAGGACTGGATGCCGCCATGCCCAACGTGCCCCGTCCCCGCTCCACCGAGGTCACCGCCGGCCGCGACCGCGCCCCCGCCCGCTCGATGCTGCGCGCCGTCGGCCTCACCGACGCCGACTTCGAGCGGCCCCAGGTCGGGGTCGCCTCCTCCTGGAACGAGGTCACCCCCTGCAACGTCCACCTCGACAAGCTGGCCGACGCCGCCAAGGCCGGGCTGCGCCTGGCCGGGGCGGTGCCGCTGGAGTTCACCACCATCGCGGTCTCCGACGCGATCGCCATGGGCCACGAGGGCATGAAGGCGTCCCTGGCCAGCCGCGAGGTGATCGCCGACTCGGTGGAGCTGATGGTCCACGCCGAGCGGCTGGACGGGGTGGTCGCCATCGCCGGCTGCGACAAGTCCCTGCCCGGCATGCTGATGGCCTGCGCCCGCCTGGACCTGCCGTCGGCGTTCCTGTACGGCGGCACCATCCTGCCCGGCCACTTCCGCGGCCAGGACGTCACCGTGCAGGACATGTACGAGGCGGTCGGGGCGGTGTCGGCCGGGGCGATGTCCGAGGAGGACCTGGACGCGCTGGAGCGGGTGGCCTGCCCGACCGCGGGGTCGTGCGCCGGCATGTACACCGCCAACACGATGTCGACCGCGGCCGAGGCGCTCGGCATGGCCCTGCCGGGGTCGGCCACCCCGCCGGCGGTGTCGGAGCGGCGCGCCGAGTTCGCCCGGCTCACCGGCGAGGCGGTCGTCCGCCTGCTGGAGCTGGACCTGCGCCCGCGGCAGATCATGACCAGGGCCGCGTTCCTGAACGCCGCCGCGGTGGTGATGGCCACCGCCGGGTCGACCAACGCGGTGCTGCACCTGCTCGCCATCGCCCACGAGGCCGGGGTGGAGCTGTCGCTGGACGACTTCGACCAGGTCAGCCGGCGCGTGCCCCACATCGTGTCGATGCGGCCCGCGGGCCGCTTCGTCATGGCCGACCTGGACCGGGTCGGCGGCCTGCCGGGGGTGCTGCGCGAGCTGCTGGAGGCCGGGCTGGTCGACGGCGATGTCATGACCGTGACCGGCCGAAGCCTGGCCGAGAACCTGGAGGGCGCCGGCCGGCCGGACGGCGAGGTGGTGCGGCCGGCCGCCGACCCGATCGCCGCCGAGGGCGGCCTGGCGGTGCTGCGCGGCAGCCTGGCGCCTGACGGCGCGGTGGTGAAGATCCCCGGCATCGACGACCTCCGCTTCCGCGGGACCGCCAGGGTGTTCGACTCCGAGGAGGCCTGCTTCGCCGCGGTCACCGGCGCCCGGGTCGGCAAGGGCGAGGCGCTGGTGATCCGCTACGAGGGGCCCAAGGGCGGGCCGGGCATGCGCGAGATGCTGGCGGTGACCGCGGCCATCAAGGGCGCCGGGCTCGGCCGCGACGTGATCCTGCTCACCGACGGGCGCTTCTCCGGGGCGACCTTCGGGGCCTGCGTCGGCCACGTCGCCCCCGAGGCATTCCAGGGCGGCCCGATCGCCATGATCCAGGAGGGCGACCCGGTCGTGCTGGACGTGCCCGCCCGCCGGCTGGACCTGGACGTCGACCAGGCGGAGCTGGACCGCCGGCGGGCCGCCTGGCGCCGGCCCGAGCCGCGCTACACCCGCGGCGCGCTCGCCAAGTACGCCCACCTGGTCGGCGGGGCCGACCGCGGCGCCGTCTGCGACTGACCGGCCGCGGTCAGCTGTGCCCCAGCACCGGGTGGGGCCGGTAGGGGGCCTCCAGCCGGGCCACCTCCTCCTCGCTCAGGCGCACCTCCACCGCGGCGACCGCGTCCTGCAGGTGCGCCAGCCGGGTCGCCCCCACGATCGGCGCGGCCACCCCCGGCCGGCCCAGCAGCCACGCCAGCGCCACCTG
>DASQWY010000099.1:0-2552 GCA_035640005.1 Actinomycetes bacterium | reverse complement strand
TCGTCCCAGAAGACGTGGCCGCGATAGGCCTCCCCGTGCCAGCCACGCGCGGGAACCCCGACGTCCAGGTGGACCGTGTGGGGCGAGACGGTCTGCAGCAGGTGGAAGATGTGCAGGTGCAGGACGGTCTCGGTCCACTCGTTGGCGCTGTCCAGCTGGACGTCGAACCGGTTCCAGAGGCTGTTCCAGGCCCCTTCGTGCCGGGCCAGGAGTCCCTGGAAGTCCTCGGCGCCGGCCACCGCCAGCCGCGCGTCGGCGCGGCTCTCGGAGATCGCGCGGTCGCGGGAGGTGTAGAGGGCGACGATCTTCTCCACGGTCGCCGGGCGTCCCTCCTCCAGGGCGATCGTGAGGGCGTGGCCGACGAACCCCGGCTCCTGGACCAGCCTTCGGTCGGCCTCGGTCGTCCCGCCATCACGCAGGAGCCTGGTGCGGGCCGCCAGGGCGATCCGCACGTGCGACTGGGTGGTCTCGACCTGCAGGTCGACCGTCTCGGTGTCGACCTCGGCCTGGCCCAGCACCTGGAGGTGGTGGGGGTTCAGGTCGCGGTAGCGCTTGACCCCCGCGTTGACCACCCTGCCGTCCAGCCCGGAGCGGACCTCTACGGTCCCCGACCAGTTCTCCGCCGTGAAGGTCGTCTCCAGGCCGGCCAGGTGCTCGTCCTTCATGCTCACCAGCCGGCGCTGAACCATGCTGGTGCGGCGACCCTCGGCGTCCTGCCAGCGCAGCCACCGGGTCAGGATGCCCTGGCGCAGGTCCAGCTCGAAGCGGTGCTCGAGCACGTCGGCCTGCTTGGCGTCGAACCACGCCCCGCCGGCCACTCGGAACCGCAGCGGTAGCCAGTTGGGGACGTTGACCAGGTCCTCGTTCTCGACCGTGCGGCCGGCGATCTCGGTCCTGGCCCGGTCGTAGAGGCCGGCGACGTAGGTTCCCGGGTAGTTGACCCCGTCGGCGTCGGCCTCCGGGAGGGCGCCACGGGTCACGAAGTAGCCGTTGCCCAGCGCGCACAGCGCCTCGCGCAGCCCCTGGCGGGCGGGGTCGAAGCTGTCGTAGACCAGCGTCCAGACGCTCGGCGGCCGCTCCACGAGCCGGCGCCGACGCTCCGCGGCGGCCCGCCGCTCCTCAAGCCGGCCTTCGGCCGAGGCCCGCAGGGAGACGTCATCAAGGGTCGTTACGACCAGGTCGGCGCCCGCCTCCAGCAGCATGTCCCGGTCGTCCAGGCGGGCCACGCCAACCGCGGCCATCCTGCCCGCCTTAGCCGCCTGGATCCCGCTGGTGGCGTCCTCGACCACGAAGCATTCGGCTGGGCTGACGCCCAGCTCCTGGGCGGCGGTCAGGAAAATGGTCGGGTCCGGCTTGCCCTTGGGGAAGTCGCGGCCGGAGATGTCGGCGTCGAACAGCTCCTGCAGCGTCATCCCAGGACCGATGAAGTCGTAGTCCAGCCGCTGCTCGGCGGCGAAGCTGTCCAGCCGGATCCGCTCCAGGAACAGCTTGGCGTTCTTGGACGAGGACGCCGCCGCAACCCGGATCCCCATGGCCTTGACGGCCAGGATGAACCGCAGCGCATCCGGGAAGGCCATGAACCGGCCCTCCTCGATCAGCTTGATCACGTGCTCCTGCTTGCCGGCCGCGTACCGCTCGACCCGGGCGTCGACGTCGGGCACGCCGAAGTGCTCCATCGCGGCGCGGGCGCCGGCCATCCGCGGCTTGCCCGCCATGACCTGCTGGTAGACCGCCGGGGTGAACCGCTCCGGGCGGTAGCTGGTCTGGTCGCGGATGTCGCGCCATTCCCCCTCCATCAGCACCCGGAACGCCTCGCGCCAGGCCAGCTCGTGCGGCGAGTCGACCAGGACACCGTCCACGTCAAAGATCGCGCCCCGAAACGCCATCATCACGACTCCTTAGGTCGACGGTGACAGCCACGCTTATGTTGTCAGCCCTAGCTGGTGCGGTCGGTTGCGAGCTCCCTGGCGGCAGGCGACGACCCTTCCGAGCTGAGCGAGCGCTCGTGCTGCGACCCTTGCGCCTCCCCCACGCCCTTCCGCATCGGAGACGAAGCAGCTGGTTCGTCGACGTCACAAGACGTGTAACGGCTACTCGCCGCGCACGTCGATCGAATAATCGTTCCTTGCACATCGTAGCTGGCGATTATTGGCGCGGTGCGGGTGATCCGAGCGGGCGAATCCGATTGTGGTCCCGACGGTCGAGGAGGGAGCCCGGCATTCCCGGGTCGCGCGAGCGGGCACCGCTGAGTCCCGTGACCGACCGGTCTATATTGAACGACCGCGGCGGAGCCAAGCCCGCCGCCGGACGAACGATGCGAGAGGAGCGGCCATGGCCGGCCAGCCGGTGCACTTCGAGATCCCGGCCGACGACACCGCCAAGGGGCGCCAGTTCTGGGGCTCCCTCTTCGGGTGGCAGTTCGAGGCCTTCCCGGGCCCGTTCGAGTACCACATGACCCGGATCAGCGACCAGGCGGGTCTCGCGATCACGAACATGGAGCCCGGGAAGCGCGGGATCCGCGTCTACCTCGACGTGGACGACATCAACGATGG
>DASQWY010000098.1:0-5241 GCA_035640005.1 Actinomycetes bacterium | reverse complement strand
CGGCGCGCTCCACCCGATCGGGCCGGCCGGCGGCCCGCCGGTGCCGCCGCTCAACCTGCTCGGCGACTACGGCGGCGGCGGGATGCTGCTCGCCTTCGGGGTGGTCGCCGCGCTGCTGGAGGCGGCCAGCTCCGGCCGGGGCCAGGTGGTCGACGCGGCCATGGTCGACGGCGCCGCGCTGCTCAGCACCGCGGTCCACGAGCTGCGGGCGCTCGGCCTGTGGCGCGACGAGCGGGGCGGCAACCTGCTGGACGGCGGCGCCCCGTTCTACGGCGTCTACGAGACCGCGGACGGCGGCCACCTGGCCGTCGGGGCGCTGGAGCCGCGGTTCTTCGCCGAGCTGCTCGCGCGGCTGGGGCTGGACGCGGCCGAGCTGCCGGCGCAGGGCGACCGCGACGGCTGGCCCGCCCTGCGGGAGCGGCTGGCGGCGACCTTCCGGACCCGCACCCGTGACCAGTGGTCCGAGCTGCTGGCCGGGACCGACGCCTGCGTCGCGCCGGTGCTGTCGCCGGCCGAGGCACCCGACCACCCGCACAACGGGGCGAGGGGCACGTTCGTCCAGGTCGGCGGCGTGACCCAGCCCGGCCCGGCGCCCCGCTTCAGCCGCACCCCGCCCGCGCCGCCCGGGCCGCCGCCGGCGCCCGGCCAGCACACCGGCGAGGTCCTGCGCGACTGGGGCCTCGACCCCGACCGCGTCGCCCACCTGCGCGCCGCCGGGGCGGTGGAGTAACCGCCCTGTTCCCATGGCACAGGCGCTCTTGGGATGTGGAATCGGGCACCGGGGCGACCAGCTGGGGCGGCCGGGCTCTTGGGGGGGCGTGGGGGGGAGCGAGCTCCCCCCACATGGAACGAGGAACCGCGCCGAGATCACCCACGCTCAGCTGTCAGCTGCTGGCCAGCCAGGCATCCAGGCTCCCCAGCCAAGCCTCGAAGGCTTCCCGATGCACGTTATGGCCGACCGGCAGGACCCGGATGGTGCCGTGGCGGAGGGCCTCGACGGTCGCCTTGCGGTCCCGGCCGGCCAGGTTGGAGCCGAGCGCCTCCTCGCCGAGCAGCAGCAGCGTCGGGACCGCCACCTTGCCGGCCATGCCGGGCAGGTCGAAGGGCATGCCGTCGCGGAGGGCGGCCGCGACCGCCCGGCCGTCGCAGTCGGCCAGGTCGGCCAGGCGCCGGTCGGCCTCGCCGGGGACCCAGCCGGGGTTGGCGGCCAGCAGCTCGGTGCGCAGCGCCAGCGGCTCGGACCGTGCCCGGGCGGCGTCCGCCTCGATCCCGGCGGCCAGGCCGGCCCGGTCGACGCCGCGGCCGCCGGGCGGGTCCTCCAGCACCAGCCGCCGCGCGAACCGCGGCCTGGCCGCCAGCAGCTCGAGCGCGACCAGCCCGCCCAGCGAGTGCCCGACCAGCAGGTCGAACGGCGACCGCTCCGCCGCCGTCTCGGCGACGTCGGCGGCGAGGTCGGCGAGGCCCAGCCCGGCCGCGCCGCCAGGGCTGGCGCCGTGCGCCCGCAGGTCCACGGCGAGCACGGCGAAGCCGCGTTCGGCCAGGGCCGGCCCCACCCGCCACCAGGTCCGCGACGACGAGGTGACCCCGTGCAGCAGCAGGGCGGCCGGCCGGCCGTCCTGGTCGCCGCCCCAGCCGCGCTCGGCCAGCCGGGCCACGCTAGGCGCCGGCCACGGTCATCTGGCCGACCAGCAGGCTCGACCCGCCGACCGACCCGGTGGTGAAGCGCAGGTCGGAGCCGACCGCCTCGATGCCCCGGAGGATGTCGAGCAGGTGCGCGGCGACGGTCGCCTCGCGGACCGGCTCGGCCAGCTCGCCGCCGCGGAACCACAGGCCGCTGACCCCCACCGAGAAGTCGCCGGTGATCGGGTTGGCGCCCGAGTGCACCCCGCTGAGGTCCTGCACCAGCAGGCCCTCGCCGGCGCGGGCGAGCAGGGCGGCCTGGTCGAGCGTGCCGGGGGCCAGGAAGATGTTGTGAGCCGACACCCCCGGGGTGCTCTTGAACGACGCCCTGGTGGCGTTGCCGGTCGAGGCCGTCCGGCCGCGCGCGGCCGTGGCCGTGTTGTGCAGGAAGCCCTGCAGCACGCCGTCGTCGATCAGCACGGTCCGCCGGGTGGCCACGCCCTCGCCGTCGAACGGGGCCGCGCCCGGGCCGTCGACCAGGCGGCCGTCGTCGACCAGCTGCAGCCCCTCGGCGCCGACCCGCTCGCCCAGCTTGTCCGCGAACAGGCTGCGCTGCTTCTGCACCTCCTCGGCCGACAGTCCCGACAGCAGCACGCCGACCAGGCTGGGGGCGACCATGCGGTCGAACACCACCGGCACCGTCCGGGTCTTCGGCTTGGCCGCCCCGAGCATGCGCACGGCCCGCTCGGCGGCCTCCTCGGCGACCGGCCCCGGGTCCAGGTCCTCCAGGGCGCGGGCCGCGTCCACGCCGTAGCCGACCTGGCTCTCACCGTCCCTGGTGGCCAGCGCGACCGCCACGCACCAGGCGTGGGTGACGGCGAAGGAGCCGGTCACCCCGGACGAGGAGGCGATCGCGACGCTGCCGAGCACGTCGCCGTAGCGGGCGGACTCGACCTTGGTCACCCGCGGGTCGGCGGCGCGGGTGCGCGCCTCCAGGTCCAGGGCGAGGGCGACCTTGCGCTCCGGGGACACCTCGGCCTGGCGGGTGTCGAAGATGCCCTCGACCCGCTGCCAGGCGCCCGGCCCGGGCAGCACGTTGCCCGGGTCCTCGCCGGACACCCGCAGGTTTGCCCGCGCGTCGGCCAGGCAGTCGCGCAGCCCCTGGTCGGACAGGTCGGCGGTGTAGGCGTAGCCGAGGCGGCCGCCCTGGACCACGCGCACGCCGACGCCGTTGGACGAGGCGGAGGTGAGCCGCTCGACCTCCCCCTCGAAGGCGCTCACGTCGGTCTCGGTGGTCTGCTCGGCGTACGCCTCGATGCCCTCGTCGCCGGCCGCCTCGGCGGCCAGGCGCTGGACGATCGTCTCCAGCTCCACGCTCATGCCGGCCCTCCCGTGCCGCCGACGGTCATGCGGGCGATCCGCATGGTGGGGGCGCCGTTGCCGACCGGCACCGCCTGCCCCTCCTTGCCGCAGATGCCCTCCTTGACCTCGAAGTCGCTGCCGAGGGCGTCGACGGCGGCGATCACGCTGGGGCCGTCGCCGACCAGGTTGGCGCCGCGCACCGGCGTGGTGACCTCGCCGTTCTCGATCAGGTAGCCCTCCACCACCCCGAAGACGAACTCGCCGGTGACCGGGTTGACCTGGCCGCCGCCGAGCGACTTGGCGTACAGCCCGCGCGGGGTCTGGCGGATGATCTCCTCCGGGTCGTCGCCGCCGGCCAGGATGTAGGTGTTGGTCATGCGCGGGATCGGCACCTCCGCGTAGGACTGGCGGCGGCCGTTGCCGGACGCCGGCTGGCCGAGCTGCCTGGCGCGGATCAGGTCGGTCAGGTAGTCGGTGCAGACCCCGTCCTGGAACAGCACCGTCCGCTGCGCCGGGGTGCCCTCGTCGTCGAACTGGAACGACCCCCAGGCGCCCACCACGGTGGCGTCGTCCACCCCGTTGAAGCCGTCCACGCCGACCTTGCTGCCCTGCCTGCCGTGGTAGACGGAGGCTTCCTTGGCGACCAGGTCGGCCTCCATGCCGTGCCCGGACGACTCGTGGAACAGCACCCCGCCGTTGCCCGAGGCGATCACCACCGGCATCTCGCCGGCGGGGGCGGGCCGCGAGGCGAGCATCGCCACCGCCCTGGAGGCCGCGCGCTCGGCGACCAGCTCGGGCGGGAACTCGTCGAGCAGCTCGAACCCCTGCGAGCGGCCGGGGCCGTCGAAGCCGGTCTGGACCACGCCGTCGCGGGCGGCCACCACCTGGACGACGAAGCGGGTGCGGACCCGGTCCTCCAGGGTGCTGAACCCGTCGGAGTTGGCGACCAGCACCCGCTGGCGGACGTCGCCGTAGCCGGCGGTGACCTGGGCCACCGACGGGTCGAAGGCGCGGGCGGCGTCGTCGGCCCTGCGGACCAGCTCGGCGAGGGCCGCCCGCTCGACCCCGGCCGGGTCGACGGCCACCGGGTGGCGCACCGCCGGCTCGCGGCGGCGCAGGTCGCGGACCTCGGCGGTGGGCGGGTCGCGCAGCGCGGCGGCGGCGACCCTGGCCGCCTCCAGCAGCGCCTCGTCGTCGAGGCGGTTGGTGTAGGCGTAGGCCGACGAGGTGCCCCGGACCACCCGCACGCCGGCGCCGCGGTCCCGGCCGGTGACCAGCTCCTCGACCCGGCGGTCCTCCAGCCGGATGTTGTGGGACAGGCGGTCCTCGGCGTAGACCTCGGCCCACTGGCCTCCGGTCGCCAGGGCCGCGCCCAGCACCTTGCGGACGATGGCGTCTTCCAGCACGGCCGCTCCTTCGTTCCTGGTGGTGTCGCGAGCGGTCATTGTAGAGGCGTGCAACCACCATCCGGCCGGCGGTGTTCACAGGAGTGACATGACAGAACAGTTGACGGCCCGGTTGGCCCGCGACCTCGACGGCGCCTTCGAGGAACTGGTCCGCGACCACCAGGACACGGTCTACGGGGTGGCGCTGCGGCTGGTCGGTGACCCGCACGACGCCGAGGACATCGCCCAGGACGCGTTCGTGCGCGCCTACCGGGCGCTGTCCGGCTGGCCGCCCGCGCGCATCCGCGAGCTGCGGGTGCGGCCGTGGCTGGCGCGGATCGCCCTGAACCTGGTCCGCAACCGCGCCCGCGACCGCCGGCCCACCGAACCGCTCGACCACGACCCGCCTGCCCGCGCCGAGGGCGGGCCGGCGGCGACCCTCGAACGCAAGGACGCGACCGCGACCTGGGCCCGGCTGCTGGCCAGCCTGCCCGCGCGCTACCGGGCGCCGATCGTGCTGCGCTGCGTCGAGGGCTTGTCCTACGCCGAGGTCGGCGAGGCGCTCGGCCGGCCGGTCGGCACCGTCAAGGCCCAGGTCCACCGGGGCCTGCACCTGCTCCGCGAAACACTGGACAGCATGGAGGAACCACCATGAGCACGACCCCCCACCCCACCCCCTGGCCGACGGTGCTGCACGGCCTGCGCCGCCTGCGGGCCAGCGCGCCCGGGTCGCTGGTGCCCAGGGTGCTGGTCGAGGTCGGCCTCGCCGACGCCTACGCGACCGTGGCCAGCTCGATCGGCCCGGTGTTCGTCGCCTGGAACCGGCTCGGCGTGTCGGCGTTGGAGCCGGCGGGCGACCGGGCCGCGTTCGAGG
>DASQWY010000097.1:0-5743 GCA_035640005.1 Actinomycetes bacterium | reverse complement strand
GCGACCGTGTTCACCAAGAACGCCACCGAGGCGATCAACCTGGTCGCCTACGCCTGGGGCCTGCGCAACCTCCGCGAGGGCGACGAGATCCTGGTCACCGAGATGGAGCACCACGCCAACCTGGTCTCCTGGCAGGTGGTGGCGCAGCTGGTCGGCGCCCGCGTCCGCGCCGTCCCGGTCACCGACGACTACCTGCTCGACCTGGACGCCCTGGACGGGCTGCTCAGCGAGCGGACCCGGATCGTCGGCGTGGCGGCCATGTCCAACGTGCTCGGCACCATCAACCCGGTGGCGGCCATCGCCGAGCGGGCGCACGCGGTCGGCGCGCTGGTGCTGGCCGACGCCGCCCAGGCGGTGCCGCACCTGGGCGTCACCCTCGGCGAGCTGGGCGTGGACTTCCTGGTCTGCACCGGGCACAAGCTGCTCGGCCCGATGGGGATCGGCGTGCTGGCCGCCCGCGAGGAGCTGCTGGACGGCATGGAGCCGTTCCTGGCCGGCGGCGAGATGATCCGCGACGTCACCCTCGAAGGTTCCACGTGGAACGAGATCCCCTGGCGCTTCGAGGCCGGCACCCCGAACGTGGCCGAGGCGGTCGGCCTCGCCGCCGCCGTCGACTACCTGCGGGCGCTCGGCATGGACCGGGTCAGGGCCCACGAGGTCGAGCTGACCAGGCACGCGCTGCGGCGCCTCCAGCAGATCGAGGAGCTGCGCGTGCTCGGCCCGGCCGACCTGGAACAGCGGGGGGGCGCGGTGTCGTTCACCCTGGGGAACGTGCACCCGCACGACGTCTCCCAGGTGCTGGACGAGGAGGGGATCGCGGTCCGCGCCGGCGACCACTGCGCCAAGCCGCTGCACCGGCGGTTCGGGCTGACGGCCTCCACCCGGGCGTCGTTCTACGTGTACTCCACCGCCGACGAGGTCGAGGCGCTCGCCCTGGCCTTGGAGAAGGCACGCAAGCTGTTCGCCTAGCGACCTAGCGACGGGAAGGCCATGGGACTCGAGGACCTGTACCAGGAGATCATCCTGGACCACGCCAAGAAGCCGCGGCATCCGGGCCGCCTGCCGGACGCCCAGGTCGAGGTGCGCCACTACAACCCGGTCTGCGGCGACGAGCTGACCCTCGGGCTGCGGCTGGACGGCGAGCGGGTGGCCGCCGTCGCGGTCGACGGCAAGGGCTGCTCGATCTCGCAGGCGTCCGCCTCGGTCATGAGCGAGCAGGTGCTGGACCGGCCGCTGCAGGAGGCGCTGGGGGCCGGCGAGGCGTTCCGGCGGCTGATGCACGGCGAGGGCGAGGCCGACGAGGACCTGCTCGGCGACGGCGTGGCCTTCGCCGGGGTGGCCAGGTACCCGGTGCGGGTCAAGTGCGCGCTGCTCGGCTGGATGGCGTTCAAGGACGCGGTCGCCCGCGCCCAGGCCGGCGGCGCCGGCGGCGAGACCGAGTACGACGAGGATGGGGCGGCCGTGGAGGGGTCCGGGGAACCCGGCACGGGTGCCCCGGTGTACCGGGGGTCCGGGGAACCCGGCACGGGTGCCCCGGTCTACCGGGGGGCCGGCCTGGAGCAGAGAGGAGAAGGGTGATGGCGAACGAGGCGGAGATCCTCGAGGCCATGAAGCAGGTGGAGGACCCCGAGCTGGGGGTCAACGTGGTCGACCTCGGCCTGGTCTACGGCGTGGAGCAGGAGGACGAGGGCCGCAAGGTCCGCCTGGACATGACCCTGACCACGGTGGCCTGCCCGCTGACCGACATGATCGAGGGCGCCACCGACGCGGCCCTGGTCGGCCTGGACGGCATCGAGCAGGTCGAGATCAACTGGGTGTGGTCGCCCCCGTGGGGCCCCGAGCGGCTGACCGAGGACGGCAAGATGGCGCTTCGGGCCATGGGGTTTGCGATCTGAGGAAAGGTCCGATGGTACTTCCGGCACTGGTTGAGCCCGCGGCGGAGGAGCTGTCGCGGGACGAGATCTTCCGCTACTCGCGGCACCTGATCATCCCCGACGTGGCGATGGACGGGCAGAAGCGGCTGAGGAACGCGCGCGTGCTGCTGATCGGCGCGGGCGGGCTGGGCTCGCCGAACGCCATGTACCTGGCCGCCGCCGGGGTCGGCCACCTCGGCCTGGTCGACTTCGACGAGGTCGACGCCTCCAACCTGCAGCGCCAGGTGATCCACGGGACCTCCGACATCGGGCGGTCCAAGCTGGACAGCGCCCGCGACAAGCTCGCCGAGATCAACCCCTACGTCGAGGTGACCCTGCACGAGACCCGGCTCAGCTCGGAGAACGCCCGCGAGCTGATCCGCGGCTACGACCTGGTGGTGGACGGCTCCGACAACTTCCCCACCCGCTACCTGGTCAACGACGCCTGCGTGCTGGAGGGCAAGCCGTACGTGTGGGGCTCGATCTACCGCTTCGACGGCCAGGCCAGCGTCTTCTGGGCCGAGCACGGGCCGTGCTACCGCTGCCTGTACCCGGAGCCGCCCCCGCCCGGCATGGTGCCCTCCTGCGCGGAGGGCGGGGTGCTCGGCGTGCTCTGCGCCACGGTCGGGTCGGTGCAGGCCAACGAGGCCATCAAGCTGATCACCGGGATCGGCGACCCGCTGGTCGGCCGGCTGCTGATCTACGACGCGCTGGAGCTGTCGTTCAAGGACATCGCCGTGCGCAAGGACCCCGACTGCGCCGTCTGCGGGGAGCACCCGACGATCACCGAGCTGATCGACTACGAGGAGTTCTGCGGCGTCGTCTCCGGCGAGGCCGAGCAGGCCGCCGCCGGCGCCACCCTCACCCCGGCGCAGCTCAAGGCCATGCTCGACGACGGCCAGCGGGTCCGCCTGGTGGACGTCCGCGAGCCCGCCGAGTGGGCCATCAACCGGATCGAGGGCGCCACCCTGATCCCGCTGGGCGAGCTGCCCTCGCGCCTGTCCGAGCTGCCGCAGACCGAGCCGGTGGTCGCCTACTGCAAGAGCGGGGTCCGCTCGGCCGAGGCGCTGGCCCTGCTCAAGCAGTCCGGGTTCTCCACCGCCAAGCACCTCGGCGGCGGCATCACCGCCTGGGCGGCGACCGTCGACCCCAGCCTGCCGAGGTACTGAGCCCCCCACCGCCAGCCCGGCAGGCTCGGGCATCATGGCGGGTTCACGGGTATCGGGGGATTCGACGCGGTAACATGTGGTCGTTCGGCCACTGCCAGCGTCCGGCGTGGCCCTGACCTGGAGGTTGCCGCGCCCATGCACAGGCCCACCCGCGCCGTGCCCGCCTGGGCCGTGCTGGCGGCCTTGCTGGTCGCCGCCGCGGTCCCGGCACGCGCGGCCGGGGGAGGGGCGCCAGATCGGGGCAGCACGGCGACGCCCGATGCGGGCCGGGTAGTTGGAGGGGTTCGGGGGGGAGCGAGCTCCCCCCCGGCCCGCCGCGCGCGCTACGCACCCGGCCGCCTGCTCGTCGGCTTCGCCGGCGCGGCTGCGCCAGCGCGGCGGGCGGCCGCCGCGGCGGTGAACGCCCGAACCGTCACCGGTTGGACCGGGCGGGCCGGCGGCACGCGAACCCAGGTGCTCGCCCTCGACCCCGGCGCCGACGTGCGCGCGGCCGCCCGCCGGGTGGCCACCCAGCCCGGGGTGGCCTTCGCCGAGCCCGACTGGATCCGGCGGGTCGACAGCTGCGCGCCCTCGGTCTGCTGGCACCTCGGCCCCGGCCCGGGCGTGCGCGCCACCGCCGCGCACACGGCAGGCCACACCGGCGCCGGCCGCACGGTGGCGGTGATCGACACCGGCGTGGGCGACCTCGGCGACCTCGACGTCAGCTCGCGCCGCTACTGCTCGCCCTTCGTGCACACCGCCAGCCACTGCCGCGGCGCCAGCGCGGCGGTCGCCATCTCCCACGGCACCGAGGTCGCCAGCCTGGTCGCCGCCGCCGACGACAACACCGGCATCACCGGGGTGGCCCCCGACGCGGCCATCGCGTCGTGGCGGGTCGACGGCGCCGGCGGCGGTATCCCGGTCTCGGCCGAGATCGCCGCGCTCGAGGAGGTCGCCAACCCCGCCCGCGGCGTCGACGTGGTCAACCTCAGCCTCGGCGGCCCCGAGCGGTCGGCGGCCGAGCAGGCCGCGGTGGACGACGTGCTCGCCGCCGGCGTGCCGGTGGTCGCCTCCGCCGGCAACGAGGGCAGCTACCTGCCCGAGTACCCGGCCGCCTACCACGGGGTGATCGCCGTCGGCGCCAGCACCGACAGCGGCGGGATCGCCGACTTCTCCTCCTACGGCAAGGTCGACGTGGTCGCCCCCGGCGAGTGCGTGCCGGTGGCCAGGCGCCCGGGCTCCGGCGACCAGCGGCAGCGGCCCGACTGCCCGGCCGACCCGAACGGCGGCGTCCACCTGGACAGCGGCACCTCGTTCGCCGCCCCGATCGTGGCGGGCACGCTGGCGCTGGCCGCCACCGGCGACGCCCGGCGGGCGCGGCTGGCGCTGGAGGCCACCGCCGACGCCGACCCGCCCGCCGGCGCCGACGCCAAGCCGTGGGCGCACGGCCTGGTCGACGCGGCCGCCTTCGCCGACGCGCACGAGCCCGGCGCGCCCACCCTGCTCACCCTGGAGACCAGGGGGCCGCCCGGCACCGCCGACGGGCAGCTGGCGCACCCGGGCACCACCTTCACCGCGTTCGCCTTCAAGGCCGACGGCAGCCTGGCCGCCAACCCGGGCACGGCTGACTTCGGCGGCGCCGCCGGCGGCGGCAGCGGCGCCTTCGCCGCCTCCGGCGGCGGGGTGTACGCCTCCACGGTGGCGCGGCCGGACCTGGCCGCCGGCACCAGGCAGGCCGACGCGACGATCCGCGGCACCGCCACCACCGCCACCGACACCGTGCGGGTCCTGCGCCACGACGACCAGGCCCCGGGCGTTCCCCTCTCCGGGGCCGGCGACGACGCCTGGCGGCAGGTCGACGGCGTGCAGGGCGGCGGCGACGGGGACCCGGCCGACGACGACCTGGACGACGTCTACGCCGTCGCCCTCGGCGCCGGCGATCGGCTGGACGCCACCCTCACCCGCCGCAGCGGCGTGCAGGTCGCCGCCGTCCTGTTCTCGCCGGGCACCAGCGACGTGCTCGGCCAGCCGGAACGGGTGGTCGCCTGCAGCGGCGGCCTGCGCTTCGGCTGCCCGTCGGTGGGGCTGCACTTCGTCGCCCCGGCGCGCGGCACCTACCTGCTGGACGTGTACGCGCCCGCGGGCGGGTTCGGGCCGGGCGCGGGCGGCTACCGGCTGACCTGGACGGTGCGCAACCGGGTGGGCCTGCCGCTGACGGTGACGGTGGCCGCCTGCAGCCCCAACGGCGACGGCGTCAGGGACCGCTGCGCCTGGGATGCGCGGGCGGTCGCCGGCTTCGCCGTCAGCTCGTTCGTGACCAGGGGCGCGGTCGCCGTGCTGCACCGGCCCGGCGCCGGCTCCCACCGATGGGACGGCCGCGACGACCAGGGCGACCAGCTGGGCGACGGCGCCTACTGGCTGCGGGTCCTGTACCGGTCGGTGAGCGGCCGCGCGCTGCTGCGCGCCTTCCCGGTGGTGCTCGACCGGCGCCCGCCGCGCATCGCCGACCCGGCCGCCGCGCCGAACCCGTTCGAGCCGCTGCCCCGCGACGGCGACCGCGACAGGGTCACCTTCGCGATCACCTCCAGCGAGGCCGGCCGGCTGCGGGTGGTGGTGTACCGGTCGGCCAGCACCGTCGCGGTGCGGCACCTGGTCGGCGGGCCGCTGCCGGCCGGCCGGCAG
>DASQWY010000096.1:0-2659 GCA_035640005.1 Actinomycetes bacterium | reverse complement strand
CAGGCCACCGTCAGTGACGATCTTGCCGAGCACGACCACACCGCCGAACTGCAACGACCCGAGCACGGTGAGGCCGCTGCCGAGCACGTCCACGCGCGACCGTCGCCGCCTGAGCGGAGCTTGCGTGCTCACGTCCACGATCTGCAGCCTACCTCGGGTCAGTCAGCGCGGCGGCGCCGTTCGGCGGTGTAACGGTGGTTCAACCGGCTGCGTTTGCTTGTGTAGAAGGCCCGGCTCAAGGCTTGGGCGTCCGTCGCCCGGCTCGCCAAAGGAGGCCCGGATGAGGAGCCGATCCCTGATAGCCGTCATCGCCGCGGTGATCCTCACCTTGGCGCTGGCGTGGCCCGCCCACTCGGCGGCCGACGTCCGCATCAGCGGGGACAACACTCCCGGCAGCTACGTGCAGTACAACGGCGCCACGGATGCGTCCACGACCGGGTGCAGCACCGGCCGGCGACCGCAGAACGAGCCCACCGTGGCCGTCGACCCGTCCAGCACCAACGTCGTGGTGGCGGGATCCAACGACTACTGCCGTCAGACCGTGGGCGGGGACGTGTGGGCTGGCTACTACCGGTCCACCGACGCGGGCGTGACGTGGCGTCACAGCCTCGTTCCCGGCTACCCGGGCGACGTGTCAGCGGCCGGTCTGGCCTCGCCGCAGAGCGGGCAGTGCGCCGCCGCCGGCGACCCGACGCAGGCATTCGACACCGCCGGGCGCCTGTTCTACGGCTTCATCTGCTTCAACCGAGCCAAGCCGATCAACGGCGGGGTGTTCGTCGCCAGGTACCTCGGCCACGGAGCCAGCTACGACCGGACGGTCCTGGTCAAGCGGGGCACTCCCTCGGCACTGTTCACCACCGGCCTGTTCCAGGACAAGATCAACCTCACCGTCGACCAGACCAGCGGGCCCGGCTCCGGCAACGTGTACGTGGCCTGGTCCCAGTACCCCGGCTTCGCGGGGGGGAACAACGCCGTGCTGTTCTCCCGGTCAACCGACCACGGCGTGACCTTCTCCCGCCCGGAGAAGGTGACGCCGGTCGAGGTGGGCACCGCCTCCTACACCGACCTGGCGGTCGGTCCGGACGGCGCGGTGTACCTGACCTTCATCACCTACCCGTCGTCCTCCCGGCCGACCTGGGACATCTGGCTGTCGAAGTCCACCGACCAGGGGCAGTCCTTCGGTGCGGTCCAGCATGTGGACACCATCACGGCCTTCGACTCCAACCAGTTCAGCGGCAACGGCAACGTCGACTGCGGGGACGGCCCGTTCGCCTGCCCCACGGGGTTCACCTACTCCCGCTTCTTCAGCTCCTCGGCGGTGGCGGCCGACGCGAACGGCGTCCACGTCGTCTACGCGGCGGAGACCCCCGCCGGCCAGTCCAAGATCTTCGTCCGCAACTCTCCTAACGGGACTACCTGGCCCACGGCCCCGAGAACGCTCGACACGGTGCCGGTCGGCCACCAGTGGTTCCCGGACGTCGGCTCGGCCGACGGCGTCCTGACGGTGGTCTTCAACGACTCCAGGGCCGATCCCGCCTACTCGCCGAACCGGCCGCCGGGCAACACCGCGGCGGGCGTGAACTCCGGCGACGTGGTCAACGCCTTCGTCGCCCAGTCCTCCAACGGCGGCGTGACCTGGACCGAGACCCGCGTCTCCAGCCACGGCAGCAACTACGGCTGGGAGACGCATGGGTCCCGGCGGGTCGGCTTCTGGGGCGATTACAACTACGTCTCCTCGGTCCCCGGGGCGGTGCACGTGGTGTGGACCGACTCGCGCGACCTGGTCCCCGGGACCGACCCTCGTGAGACCGGCGCCAGCGACGACATGGACCACTTCGACGTCTTCCAACCATGCACCTACGTGCCCAACGACATCAACGCCGCGGCCTATAGCTCGCCGCTGATCCAGGACCCGTGCCTGTCGCAGGGAGGCCTCGACCAGAACATCTACGGCGCCCGCCTGTAAAGGTCTCGGCGCCGCGACACGCCGGCGCGGACGGAGCCGGTGACCTCCCGGCCACCGGCTCCTCGCCCTGCAAGGCGCCGGCGCGGTTGGGCCGGTCGCATACGCAGGACGCGCCGTCGTCCGCGCCGACCCGGCTGAGCGCGTTGACACTTCAACAAACGGCTGCACCACAGACCAGACCGACCGCTCAGGAGCGCGCGATGCCGTACGCCTGCTGGATCGTCCGCACCTGGACCGCATCGGAGTTCGCGCTCAGCGCCGCCGACAGCTCCGCGAAATACTCGTCCAGCCCACCCGGCGTCACGATCAACAACGCCGTCGCACGGCCACCCACGGACCGGAAGACGTGCGGCAGGTTGCGCGGCAGGAACACAAACGATCCCGGCCCGGCCTGGAGCCGATCGTCGCCGCACTCCACGTCCAGGGTCCCGGTCAGGACGTAGAAGCTCTCGTCCTCGCGGCTGTGGGTGTGTCGTGGCGGGCCGCCGTCGATGGCCACCTCGATCACGGTGAGGCTGCCACCGGTCGACTGGCCGGAGGCCTTGACCTCGGGCCCCCGGTCCGGCACGCCCTCGCCTGCGCCGACGGCGTATCCACGGGTGACGGGCTCGTTTGGCATCGTTGCCTCCCTGGATCAGTGCCGGGGGCTGATCGCGAAGGTACCCCGCGCCGGCACGCCGACGCGGGGTACCT
>DASQWY010000095.1:0-20002 GCA_035640005.1 Actinomycetes bacterium | reverse complement strand
CGCCCCGCGAGGGCGGGTTCGCCCCGCCGGGCTGACGCGCCACGAGACCTCGGCCCGCCGGCTGGGGCGCCGCGAGGACCTCGGCCCGCCCCCCGACCGGCCGCCGCGGGACCTCGGCCCGCCGCCGGGCGCGGGCTACGGCTCGGCCGGAGGGGCGGGCGCGTCCTGGGCCGGCGCGGTGGGGCGCCCGGCGCTGTCGAGGGCCTCGACCGCCTGCTGCAGCTCCAGGAAGTGCTGGTTGGCGGTCGACCGGTTCTGGTAGGCGTCGACCAGGTCCCGGGCGGCCGCGATCAGGCGGGCCACCCGCTCGTCGTTGCCACCGACTGGCTGCTCGGTCATCGCGCCTCCGCTGGCGAGGTTGGGCGGCACGCGGCGATCATCGCCGCTCAGGTCCCCTCGGTCCAGGAGTGCAGGTAGCTGAGCTGGGCGTCGGTGAGCGCGTCGATCTCCACGCCCATGGTGGCGAGCTTGACCTTGGCGACCTCGGCGTCGATCTCCGCGGGCACGTCGTGGACGCGGACCTCCAGCCGCTCCTGGCGCGACAGCCACTCCAGCGACAGCGCCTGGTCGGCGAAGCTCATGTCCATCACCGCGGCCGGGTGGCCCTCGGCGGCGCCCAGGTTGACCAGGCGGCCCTCGGCGATCAGGTGGATGCGGCGGCCGTCCTCCAGGGTGAACTCCTCGACGTTCTCGCGGACCCGGACCACCGAGCCGGCCAGCTCGCGCAGGGCGACCTTGTCGATCTCGACGTCGAAGTGGCCGGAGTTGGCCAGGATCACGCCGTCCTTCATCAACTGGAAGTGCTCGCGCCGCAGCACGTCGCGGTCGCCGGTGACCGAGACGATCACGTCGGCCTCGCGGGCGGCCTCCGCCATCGGCATGACCCGGTAGCCGTCCATGGCCGCCTCCAGCGCGCGGACCGGGTCGACCTCGGTGACGGTCACCTTGGCGCCAAGTCCCCTGGCGCGCATGGCCAGGCCCTTGCCGCAGTAGCCGTAGCCGGCGACCACGAAGGTGGTACCCGCCAGCAGCAGGTTGGTGGCCCGCAGGATGCCGTCGATGGTCGACTGGCCGGTGCCGTAGCGGTTGTCGAACAGGTGCTTGGTCGGCGTGTCGTTGACCGCGATGATCGGGTAGGCCAGCGCGCCCTCCCGCTCCATCTGCCGCAGCCGGATCACCCCGGTGGTGGTTTCCTCGGTGCCCGCGCGGACGTCGGCGAGCTGCTCGCGGCGCTTGGTGTGCAGCAGGGTGACCAGGTCGCAGCCGTCGTCCATGGTCACGTTCGGCCGGGCGTCCAGGGCGGCCGACAGGTGGCGGTAGTAGCCGTCGGTGTCGACCCCGCGGCGCGCGTGCACGTCGATGCCGTAGTGCTCGACCAGGCCGGCGGCGGTGTCGTCCTGGGTCGACAGCGGGTTGGACGCGCACAGGGTGACCTCGGCACCGCCCGCCTTGAGGGTGCGCACCAGGTTGGCGGTCTCGGTGGTCACGTGCAGGCAGGCCGCCACGCGCAGGCCGGCCAGCGGGCGTTCCTTCTCGAAGCGGGCGCGGATGTCGCGCAGCACCGGCATGTGCCGGTCGGCCCACTCGATGCGCAGCCGGCCCTCGTCGGCGAGGGCCAGGTCGGTGACGTCGTACGGCAAGGTGGTCCCTCCTCGGGATCGGTCGGGTGCCCGCAGACGACGGCCGACCGGGGCCCCAGGGCCGCGCGAGCAGGTTGAGTTTGCCGGACATGGTCCAGCCGGCTCAACCGGCATTGCTTAAGCACTTGCTTGAGTACGGCAGGCTCAGGGTGAACATGATGGTGTCGCTGGACGGCTTCGCCGCCGGCCCCGAGCAGAGCGCGGAGAACCCGTTCGGCATCGGCGGGATGCAGCTGTGCGAGTGGCTCTTCCCGCTCAAGGCCTTCCGCGAGCTGCACGGCGAGGAGGGCGGCGAGGTCAACGCCAGCACGCCGGTGGTGGAGAGCTGGTTCGAGAACATCGGGGCGACCGTGATGGGCCGCAACATGTTCGCCGGCGGCCCGGGCCCGTGGGGAGCGGACCCCTGGACGGGCTACTGGGGCGAGGAGCCGCCGTACCACCAGCCCGTCTTCGTGCTCACCCACCACGCCCGCGAGCCCCTGGAGATGAAGGGCGGCACCACCTTCCACTTCGTCACCGGCGGCATCGGGCCCGCCCTCCAGCGGGCCAGGGAGGCCGCCGGCGGCAAGGACGTCTCGCTCGGCGGCGGCGCGGGTGCCGTGCGGCAGTACCTGGCGGCGGGGCTGCTGGACGAGGCGCTGATCTCCGTCGTCCCGGTCTTCCTGGGCAGCGGGGCCCGGCTGTTCGACAACCTGGGGCCGGCCAGGCCGCGGCTCGAGCAGGTGGAGGCGGTCGAGGCGCCCGGCGTGACCCACATCCGCTACCGGATCGGCTGACGGCCAGGACCCGCTACCCGGCGGCGGCCGGGAGCAGCCCCAGCACCAGCGCCCGCAGCCGCGGCCGGATCACCTCGGCGACCTGGAGCACCTCCTGGTGGCTGGTGACGCTGCCACCGGGACGGTGGACGTTGGTGATGGCCGAGATGGCGGCGACCCGCAGGCCGTCGGCGCGGGCGGCGATCACCTCGGGCACGGTCGACATGCCGACCGCGTCGGCGCCGAACGCGCGGAACATGGCGATCTCGGCGGGGGTCTCGTAGGTGGGGCCGGGCGCCGCCAGGTAGACCCCCTGCCGCTGCGGCACGCCGGCGGCGCCGGCGGCGGCCAGCGCGGCCGCCAGCAGCTCGGGGTCGTAGGCGCCGGCCATGTCGACGAACGCCGTGGTGCCGCGCAGCGGGTTGTCGGCCAGGAAGTTGATGTGGTCGTTGACGACCATCAGGTCGCCGGGCTCGAACTCCTGGTTGAGGCCGCCGGCGGCGTTGGTGGCCAGCAGCGCGCGGCAGCCGGCCGCGGCCGCCGCCCGGGTCGCGAAGGCGACCTCGGCCGCCGAGTAGCCCTCGTAGGTGTGCACTCGGCCGGCGAGCACCAGCACCGGCACGCCGCCCAGCCGGCCGGCGACCAGCGCGCCGGCGTGGCCGGCGACGCGCGGCACCGGCATGCCGGGCACCTCGGCGGCCGGCACCCGCACGGCCCCCTCCACCTCCTCGGCGAGCGCGCCCAGCCCCGACCCGAGCACCAGCGCCACCGCCGGCCGCTCGGGCAGCCGCGGGGCCAGCGCCGCGGCCGCCGCCTCCACCGCCGCCGGAACGGGCACGCCGTTCATGTGCTCATGCGCGGCCCGCCGCGCCGGCGAGGGCGGCCTTGACCCGCTCCAGGGTGCGGATCGGGGTCGGGTCGACACCACAGGCGATCGCCAGGTAGGTGGCGGTGAAGTCGGCGAAGGCGACCAGGCGGGCCAGCCGGGCCAGGTCGGGGCCGTCGCCGGCCAGGCGCACCAGCGGGTCGGCGCCGAGCGCCTCGCAGACGGCGGCGATCCGCTGGGCGTCGCGCTGGTGCTCGCCGGCCAGGTCGCGCAGCAGCAGCAGCTCGCGGCCGGGGCCGAGCCCGCCCTCCAGGCCCATCACGTCGTTGTGGTTGGCCTCCGGCAGCGCCGCCGACACCACCTCGACCTTGGCGTTCTCGTTGCACTGGGTGCGGAAGCGCAGCGCCGCCACCGCGCCGAGCTGCCCGCTGCCCCAGGCGACCGGCAGCCGCCCGGCCAGCCGCAGGGCGGCCTGCTTGGCCGGGTTGGCCGCGGTCGGCACCAGCGGGCCGAGCGCCGCGGCCTGCTCGTCGAGGGCGTCGGCGGCCGCCTCGACCTCGTCGCGCAGCGGGCCGAGCACCCCGGCCGCCCCGGCGGCCAGGCAGACCGGCACCACCAGCGACCAGAACGCCGCCCGGGGCTGGCGGCCCCCGGGGACCAGCACCAGCGGCGCCGAGCGGGCCTGCGCCAGCTCGGCCAGGGCGCCGCCAGAGGTCACCGCGGCCAGCCGCGCCCCGGCGGCGAGCCCCTGGTCCACCGCGGCCAGCGTCTCGGCGGTCGCGCCCGAGTAGGAGACGGCCAGCAGCAGCGTGCCGGGGCCGACGAAGGCGGGCAGCCGGTCCCCCTTCACCGGCAGCACCGGCACCGGCGAGCTGGCGAACGCCCGCGCCGCCAGCACGTCGCCGGCGATCCCTGAGCCGCCCATGCCGGCGACCACCACCGCCTCCGGCAGCGGCCCGGCCAGCGGGGCGGACTCGGCGGCGGCCAGCGCCGCCCGCGCCTGCCCGCCGGCGCCCGCCACCTCGGCCAGCATGCCGCCCGGGTCGGCGGCGGCCAGCCGGCGCGGGTCGTCCAGGTCGGGCGGGCTCCCGGCCGGTGCCGCCTGGGTCACGACCCGGCCGTCCGCGGCTTCTCGGCCTCGTCGATCAGCATCACCGGGATGTCGTCGCGGACGGGGTAGCGGTAGTGGCAGTTGCGGCACTCGATGACCTGCTCGGCCTCCTTGTAGTCGACCTCCCCGCGGCAGTTGGGGCAGGCCAGGATGGAGAGCAGCTGGTCGTCAAGGGGCATGGTGCGGTCCTTCCTCTCGCGTGTCGCCGCTCAGGCGGGCTCGCCGCCGACGGCCTCCAGCACCTCGTCCCGCACCCGGGCCATCTCGGCCTCGCCGGTCGCTTCGACGTTCAGCCGCAGGAGGGGCTCGGTGTTGCTCGGGCGCAGATTGAACCACCAATCGGCGGCGTCGACGGTGAGCCCGTCGGTCCAGTCGCGCGCCCCGGCGGGGAAGCGGTCGGCGATCGCCCGGATGACCGCCGCGGGGTCGTCGACCCGGCGGTTGATCTCGCCGGAGGCGGCGTAGCGGCGGTAGGGGGCGAGCACCTCCGACAGCGGCCGGCCCGCCCGCGACAGCACCTCCAGCGCGACCACGGCGGCGACCATGCCGGAGTCGGCCCGGTAGTTGTCGCGGAAGTAGTAGTGGCCGGAGTGCTCCCCCCCGAAGATCGCGCCGGTGTCGGCCATGACCTGCTTGATGAAGGAGTGGCCGACGCGGGTGCGGACCGGCTTGCCGCCGGCGGCCAGGACCGTCTCCGGCACCACCCGCGAGCAGATCAGGTTGTAGAGGATGGTCGCGCCGGGCTCGCGCTCGCACATGGTCCGGGCGATCAGGGCGACGACCAGGCTCGACTGGACGATGCCGCCGCGCTCGTCGACCAGGAACACCCGGTCGGCGTCGCCGTCGAAGGCCAGGCCGACGTCGGCCCCCTCGGCCACCACCCGGGCCTGCAGCTCGCGCAGGTTCTCGGGGTTGATCGGGTCGGCCGGGTGGTTGGGGAAGTTGCCGTCCAGCTCGAAGTACATGGGCACCAGCCGGAACGGCAGGCCGTCGAAGACCGCGCCGAGCACGTGGCCGGCCATGCCGTTGGCGGCGTCGGCCACCACGGTGAGCGGCCGCAGGGCGTCGCGGTCGACGAAGCCGCGCACGTGGGCGGCGTAGCGGTCCAGCAGGTCGCGGCCTGGCCGCTCGCTGCCCGGCCGGGCCGCCTCGGCGACGGGCTGGCCGGCGGCGACCATCGCGCGGATGTCGGCCAGGCCGGTCGCCTCGCCGACCGGCACCGCGCCGGGGCGGCACAGCTTGAAGCCGTTGTAGCGGGCCGGGTTGTGGGAGGCGGTCAGCATCACCCCGGGCACGTCCAGGGCGCCGGAGACGTAGTAGAGCATGTCGGTGGAGCACAGGCCGACCCGGACGACGTCGGCGCCCTGGCTGCGGGCGCCCTCGCTGAGGGCGTCGGCCAGCGGCGCCGACGACGGCCGCATGTCCTGCCCGACCGCCAGGGCGGCGGCCCCGGTGAGGCTGACGAACGCCCGGCCGATGCGCAGGGCCAGCTGCTCGTCGAGCTGGTCGGGGTAGGTGCCCCGCACGTCGTAGGCCTTGAACACCTGCTCCAGGGCGGCGGGCACGGCGGCTCCTTGCGGGGGCTTGGGGCTGACCGCGCCAGTCTAATCCGGGCCCTGGAGGCTCGGCGCTGCGAGGGTCCTCAGAAGCGGCGCTCGGCGGCGAGGGCGAGGACGCGGCCGAGCGGCACCGCGCTGCCGGCCTTGGACCATCCCTTCCACTCGCAGTCGTGGCAGCAGGTGAAGACGTGCTCCTCCTCGGGGGCCAGCAGGATGCGGATGGTGGTCAGCCGCTCCGAGGCGCAGTTGGGACACGACATGGCGGGTTCCTTCGACGGTGTCCGGTGCCCTCCAACGTCGGCCGGCGTGTCCGTCCGGCGTATGGCCCGAACGGGTGACTCCCCCACCACCCGGCCGGACTAGCTCGACCTCGGGGCCGGGGCGCCCGCAGGAGCGTTCGGGTCGCCCCTACCAGGTCCCGCGGGCGCCGAGCGGACCATAGGCCGCGGCCAGCCGGCGGTCAAGACGGCCGCCAATCGGGGCACCAGCTGAGGCCCTCTGCGGGTCGGGCTCTTGGGGGGGTTCGGGGGGGAGCGAGCCCCCCCGAATGAACCGAGGACCGCGCCAGGTTGCCCCCTGCTACTCTCAGCACCCAACCCCTCCCCAGGAGGCCCAACCTGCCCCGACCGCGTACCCGCGACCGCCACGCCCGCCGGCCGCCCCGGCCGCGCCTGCGACTGCCGGAGGTGCAGCCGCCGGGCAGCGGCAGGGAGGCGTTCATGCGCCTGGTGGAGGAGGCGGTCGAGTCGATCCCGCCCCGCTTCCGGGAGCGGCTGGCCAACGTCGAGTTCATCGTGGAGGAGACGCCCCGCGGCGACGAGGTGCCGGGCGGGGAGCTGCTCCTCGGCCTGTACCAGGGCGTGCCGCTCACCGAGCGCGGCGCCGGCTACTTCGGGGTGCTGCCCGACCGGATCGTGCTGTTCCGCCGCCCGATCGAGGCCCGCGCCCGCTCCGACGCCGACCTGGCCGAGCTGGTGCGCGAGGTGGTCATCCACGAGGTCGCACACTACTTCGGCATCGACGACGACCGCCTGGACGAGCTGGGCTGGTAAGCGCCGGGCGCAATAGCCCGGGGGCCCAATGCCCGGGGGCCCAAAGGCCGCAAGGGCAAGAGCGCCGGGAGGCTGCCCCGGAGGCTGCCCGGGGGGTTCGGGGGGCGCTTTTCGCCCCCCGATGGATCAGGGCGCCGCGGCGGGGCCGGGGACGATCGGGCCCTCGGCCTCCAGACCGCCGACGGCCGTGCCGGACACCACCGTCCCGTCCCCGAGGGGAGCGGCCACCAGGCCCAGGCCGTCCGCCTTGAGCAGCAGGTTCTTGGCGCCCTTGGGGACCGCGCCGAGGGCGACCCGACCGGCGGGCACCGCCAGCGGGGCGCCGGGGCTCCCCCCTGGCCGGGCTAGGTCGGTGAAGCGGGCCTGCAGCGTCCGGGAGGACAGGTTGGCCAGCACGACCTTGCCACCCGAGGGCGGCTCGGGCAGCAGCCAGCCGTCGGTCGGGTCGCTGGCGCCGAGGTCGAAGGTGACGCCGGCCTGCTTGCCGCCGCCTTCGGTGACCCGCAGGGCGGCCGCGAACCGGGGGGAGCCCTCGGCGCGCACCCGCACGGCGAACGGGGCGGCGACGCCGACGTCGGGGAAGCTCAGCGCGGCGGTGCCGCCCGGGGCGATCGGGTCGTCGAAGCGGCCCGCCGGCTTGAAGGTCCCCTTGGCGGTGGAGACCTGCACGTTCAGCAGCAGCGGGCTCTGGTTTGGGTTGGTGACCAGCAGCGAGGTGTCCTTGCCTCCGCCGGCCTGTCCGCCCGCGAACGACCAGTCGGAGCGGAGCGCCGGCTGGCCGGGGAGCAGCAGCGGCCTGCCGCCGCCCTTGCCGCCGACGACCCCACCGACCACCACCCTGCCCGCCTTGGCGACCGCCTCGATCGAGGGGTTCAGGCCGGCGGTGAGGCCGACGCTCGGCGGCCTGGCGACGGCCGAGTTCGGCGGCACGAAGATCTCCTGGGGCGCCTGCAGCGCGCCGGTCGACAGGTGCGGCACCAGGGCGACCACGGCCGGCTCGCTGTCGGGGTTGGCGATCACCACGGTGGTCTCGGTGTCCGGGCCGTTGCTGGCGGCCGGCAGCCACCAGCGGTTGCTCGGCCCGGGCGAGCAGCCGGTGCCGGTGGCGTCGCTGACCACCACCGGGGCCCTGAAGGCCTCCACCTGGACGTAGCCGGGGTGGGTGGCCCTCACCGGGAGGTCGAGGACGGCCCCGGCGGCCAGGGTCTTGGAGACCGGGCTGCTGGGCGTGGCCGCGGTCAGCATGGTGGTGCGCAGGGTCGCGGTGGTGCGGCCGACGTTGGCGACCGAGACCGTGCCGCTCTGGCCCTGGTAGAGCGGGCAGACCCAGCGCGCCGAGTACGGCGGCGCGGCGGCCGGGGTCGCCGGCGGCCGGGCCGCCGGCAGGGCGTTGACGGCCAGCACCAGGACCGCGGCGACGGCCAGGACGGCGACCGCCATGCCCATGCCCGAGGCGGCCAGGCCCGGCAGCGCCACCCGTGGCGGGGTGGGGATGGCCGGCCGTGGCCTGGCCCGGCCGCGGCCGCGCCCGGAGCCCTCCCGGGCCCGCCGCCCCACCGGCCACGCCGCGCCCTCGTCGCCGTCCCCGGCCACCGCCTCCCCGGGAGGCGGGGCCGCGTCCGGCGCCGGCGCCCACGGCGCGGCCGCCGGCTCGGCCGGCGCGCCCCACCCTCGCGTGGCCTCGCCCGGGTCGGCTGGCGCGTCCGACCAGGGCGGAGCCTCAGCCGGGCCGCCCGGCCCGGCCGGGTCGGCGGGCGCGTCCCACCTGGACCTCGGCTCGGGCGGGGCGCCCCACGGCGACCCGGGCTCGGTCGGAGCGGCCGGCTCGGGGGGCGGGGGGTGCCAGGCGGGCGGCTCGGTGCGGGGAGCGCCCTCGGCGGGCTGGAACAGGTCGGAGGTGTTCGGCCAGGAGGGATCTGGGCGCTCGCCGCCCGACCCGGGCCCGGGCTCGTCGGGGGGCTTGTCCTGGCGGGGCCGCCGCGTCAGCAGGCGCTTGCGCTTGGGCTGGTGACGGCTGGCCCGGCTCGGCACCAGCCGCTGCGGGTCCTGGCCGGCCGGGTCCTGGCGTCCGGGTTCGTCCTCGCTCACCTGGCCACCCCCCCTCTGGCGAGGTCGGCGAGGCGCAGGTCGCCGGTGGCGTCGTCGGCGGTCGCCGGCGGCGCGACCGGCGGCGCCACCCGGGTCGGCCGGGCCATGGTGGCCAGGGCGGCCAGCACCAGCAGGCCCTCCAGCACCAGCAGGGTGAAGCGGCGTTCCTGGTCGCCGTGCTCCACCTGCAGCGCGCCGCTGGCGCCGGCCGGCACGTCGAACGCCTGCGCCCAGCCGAGCGCGCTGGTCGGCCGCAGCCTGCGGCCGCCGAGGCTGGCGCTCCAGGCGGGGCCGGCCGGGACGGTCAGCACCACCGTGCCCGGCCCGCTGAGCTGGACGCCGCCGGCCGGGCTGGGGACGGGCGTCGGCGGCCGGCCGGTCAGCAGCGCCTGCAGGGTAGTGGGCGGCCCGCTCGGGACCATCCAGCCGGTCGCCGGCACGTCGGGGCCGGCGAACAGGGCGGCCTGCTCGGTCGGCCTCGACTCCAGGTCCTGCTGCCTGGCGACCAGGTCGACCAGGCGGTCGGCCTCGGGCCCGGGGCGCACCACCACGTAGCCGATGCCGAACATGCGCAGCATCAACCCGGCCCGGTGGGTGCGGGCCTCGACGATGTCGGTGACCAGCGAGCCGAGCGCGCCGGAGGCCGCCGCCGGGGTCGGCCGGCCCGGATCCAGCAGGCTGCGGCCCCGCGGCCCGGTGACCGCGAAGTCGACGCCGTGGTCGGGCCGGCCCGCCAGCCACAGCACGCGGGCGCGGCTGCCGGCGACGGTGGCGGGCAGGGCGGAGCCGTTGACCGCGCGCAGCGGCGCCCAGGCGCCACGCGCCAGGTCCCCGACGACCAGCACCGAGGTGGCCGCCGCCAGCAGCACCAGCCCGGCCGCCACCACCCGTCGGGCGCTCAACTTCACGTTGAGCTTGAGGGTTGCCCGGCCGATCTCGGCCAGGGCCAGGCCGCTGGCGGCCGCCCAGGCGACCGCGCCGGGGATCAGCAGCGCCGCCGGCCAATCGGTGACCCGCGGCGCCAGCCCCTTGGCCTGGTAGGCGGCGACCACGGCGGCGGCCAGGAAGGCGGCCAGCAGCCACAGCACCTGCAGGCGGCGGGCGGCCGGGACGAACAGCAGGGCGGCCAGGGCCAGCGCCGGGTACACCGGGCCGACCAGGCGGCTCGGCAGGCCGGCCCCGCCTGGGCGCAGCTGCAGCAGGTCGGCCAGGCCGGGGGCGGCCAGCGGCCGGCCCAGGCCCGACAGCACCCCGCCGCTCAGCAGCCGGCCGCTCCAGGGGAGCAGCAGCAGCAGCGCCAGCGCGAAGCCGCCGCCGAGGTAGAGCGACTGACGAGCGGCCAGCCGGCGCCCGGCGGGGGCCCGCAGCAGCGCCACCGCGACCGCCGCGGCCACCACCAGCCCGAGGGAGACCACCGCGGCCGCCGACATCGCGATCGCCACCGCCGCCAGCAGCGCGAACCGCAGCGCGGGCCGCCACGGCTCGCGCGGCTGCTCCCGACGGAAGGCGAGCACCACCTGGGCCAGGGCGGCCGGGGCGAGCGCCAGCAGCGCCAGCTCGCCGACCCGGCCCTGGGCGAGCGCGCCCAGCGCCAGCGGCGAGGTCGCGTACAGCAGGCCGGCGGCCGCGCGGGCGGGCAGCGAGTCGACCAGCACGCGCAGCGCCCGGATGCAGCTGGCCGCGATCAGCGGCAGCGCCAGCCACAGCAGCAGCTTCTCGGCGACCAGCGCCTTGCCCAGGGTGATCGCGGCCGCTCCGCCGAGTAGGGCCAGCGAGGGCGGCGCCGCGGCGGTGGAGCCGAGCCCGCCCGCGTGGAAGCTGGACCCGAACTCGCGCAGCAGCTCCTGGGCGGTGGCCGGGAAGACGCCGAGGCTGGTGCTGGCGATCGCCGGGGCGAACAGCACCGACCGCAGCGACACCGCCATCAGCAGCGCGAAGGCGCCGAGCGCGAAGGCGACCGGGTGCCCGGCGACCACCCGGGTCAGGGAGGCGCCGGTGGTCGGCATGTCCTGCTCCTCGCCGGGCTCCTCGGGACGCTGGGCGACGTGGGCGCCGACCTCGGCCCCGTAGACCAGCTCCAGCAGGCCGCGCAGCAGGGCGCGCAGGCGCTGGCCGCCCGGCGCCCGCAGGGCGACCAGCGCGCTGTCGTCGACCTTGCGGCGCCGCTGCAGGCGGCGCCGGTGCACCAGCGTGACCGGCAGCTCCTTGACGTTCCAGCCCCACGCCCCCAGCACCTGCAGCGCGTCGGCCGGCCGCCCGGTCAGCGCCAGGCCGGCGGCCCGGACCAGGCCGCCAAGCAGCGCCAGCAGCAGCGCGAACGGCAGCTTGCGCAGGCTGGTGGCCTTCAGCATCGCCGCGGTGGTGTGCCGCTCGGTCAGGTAGCGGGGATGGTTGACCGCCCGCGAGCGGCGGCTGCGCGAAGAGGCCGCCGCGAAGTGGCGGACCCGCGCCTGCGGCACGACCAGCACCCGGCCGCCGGTCAGGTGGGTGCGCCAGCACAGGTCCAGGTCGTCGCGGAAGGCCGGCATGCGCTCGTCGAAGCCGCCCACCCCCACCAGGGCGCTGCGCCGCACCAGCATGCCGGCGGTGGACACGAAGAACACGTCGCTGATCTGGTCGTGCTGGCCCTGGTCGATCTCGTCGTCCTCGATCGGCGAGACCGCCCGGCCGGTGCGGTCGACCTGGAAGCCGACCTCCTGCAGCCGCTCCGGGTTGGTCCAGGAGACCAGCTTGGGGCCGAGGATGGAGGCGCTGGGGCGGGAGGCGGCCTCCTCCAGCAGCCGCTCCAGGGCGTCCGGGTCGGGCGCCGAGTCGTCGTGCAGCAGCCACAGCCATTCGATGCCGGCGGTGCGCCGGTCGCGCAGCGCCGCCATCACCGCCCGGCCGAACTGGCCGCGCACGGCCAGCACGGCGTCGTCGCCGAGCCGGGAGCGGGCCCACTCGGCGCTGCCGTCGTCCGACCCGGTGTCGACGATCAGGATGTCGTCGATCGCCCGCGTCTGGGCGGCGAGACCACGGAACACCTCGCGCAGGAACGGTCGTCCGTTGTGGTTGACGACCACGGCGATGACCCGGGGCTCGTTGGCTGGCACAACCTTCCTCTCGCGGCGACCATGCGAAAGGCCCGCAGGGTTCCCTGCTCCCCCACGGGCATCGCGAGGATGCTAACACGGAGCGCCCCGCGCCCCTCAAACCGGCAGGCCGAGTGGGTCGAACCGGGCGTGCCGGGCGGGCCGGCGGTGCGGGTCGGCGCGGAATTCGCGGTACAAATGCGGCCGGGCTAGCTCGCGCGGCGCTTCAGGCGGCGGCGCTCCCGCTCGGACAGGCCGCCCCAGATGCCGAACCGCTCGTCGTTGGCGAGCGCGTACTCCAGGCATTCGGACTGTACGGAGCAGGTCTGGCAGATGCGCTTGGCCGCGCGGGTGGAGCCGCCCTTCTCCGGGAAGAAGCAGTCGGCGTCCTTGTCGAGGCAGGCGGCACGCTCGTACCAGGGCTGGATCTCCAGGACGGGCAGGGCTGGGCCCATGACGGCGGCCTCCTCATGAGGCAGGCGTGCTTTCAGGATCGTAATTACATCGGTGGCATTCTGCGGCGGCTTGAGCACGAACTTCAAGATCTGGCGGTTTTTCTTCCACAGGGGAAGCGTCGGGCGATCCGAGGGTTCGTCTGGATGGGGGCCAGGGGGATCGGATAGCCTCACCGCCACGCGCGGCACGGAAGGTCGGGGGTCGAGGGTGCTCGGGGCCAGCGAAGGTGAAGGGACCAATCGGGTCGGTCTGACAACCGCCGACCTGGCCGCCGCGCGCCGCCGCGAGCCGGCCGCCGTCAGCCGCGTCTACACCGCCTACGCGCCGGCGCTGTTCCGCTTCTTCGTGGCGGCGATCGGCGACCGCCACACCGCCGAGGACCTCACCGGCGAGGTTTTCATCAGCGCCATCGACAGCCTGCCCGGCTTCCGCGGCCCGGTGGAGGCGCTGGGCGGCTGGCTGTTCCGGATCGCCCGCCACGACCTGTACGACTACCGCCGCCGGCAGGCCCGCGCCCGCATGGAGCCCCTCCAGGACGTGCTGGAGGAGGCGGCCGTGGCGGCCGGCGCGGACGACCCCGAGGACCTGGCGATCGTGCGGGTCGAGGGCGACCGGGTGCTGGCCGCCCTCGCCGAGCTGTCGACCGACCAGCGCGAGGTGCTGCTGCTGCGCATGGCCGGCGGCCTGACCGCCCCCGAGGTCGCCGGCGTGCTGAACAAGACCCCCGGAGCGGTCAAGTCGCTCCAGCACCGCGGCCTGGCCAGCCTCGCCCGGGTGCTGGGCCTCAAGGATCGCACCGAATCGCCGGAACGCCCGTATCCATCTCCGGACCCGGGGCGCCTGTCGGATCAGGAGGAGGTGCAGGAGTGAGCATGCCCCGGCGCAGCGAGCTGCTCGAGGAGCTGGACGCCGCGCTCGACGGTCGCCCCATCGAGGTCGACCAGGAGCTGGGGCCGCTGGTCGAGGCGGCCGCAGTGCTGCGTGCTGCCCTGGCCGAGATCGAGCTGGACCCGGCCGCCGCCGACCGGCACCTCGGGCAGGTGCTGGACGGCCGGGCCGCCAGCAAGGCAGCCGTGGTGGCGTTCCCGGCGCCGGAGGGGCGCCCCGCAGCGTGGCAGCGCGGCCGGCGCTGGCAGCGCCGGCTGGTGGCGGTCGCCGTGGCCGCCGCCCTCACCGTCGTCCCCGCTGCCGTCGCCTCGGCCAGCTCCCTGCCCGGCCAGGTCCTGTACCCGATGAAGCTGGCGGTCGAGCAGGTCCGGGTCACCGCCGTCTCCTGGTCGAGCACCAGGGAGGCGAGCGCGCGCACCGACATCGCCGACACCCGCCTGGACGAGCTGGACCGGCTGGTCACCCTCGGCGATCTCGAGCGGATCCCGCCCGCCATCCTGGCGCTGAACAAGGCGGTGGTCGCCGCCCAGCACGCCGTCCAGGAGGCGATGCAGGACGGCGGCTCCGGCCAGGTCCTGGCGGTGGCGCGCAAGCTCAACAACGTCAAGGTGGAGGGGACCACCAAGCTGATCATGGTGGCCGCCACCTTCGTCGACACCACCGCCGTGCCCAGCGACACCCGCGAGGCCATCCGCGCCGCCGTCGACGCGGCGCAGCCGGCGCTCATCCCCAGGGGGACCGTGGTCCCGGCCCCGGCGGCGCCCTCGCCGACCACCGCCGCCTCGACCCCGACCAGCGAGCCGCCAGCGCAACCCACTAGCCCGCCGCCGACCACCGCGCCGGCGCCACCGCCGACCACCGCCGAGCCGGCGCCACCGCCGACCACCACCGCCACCACCCCGCCCACCACCGACACGACCCCGACCGGGTCCACCGACGCCGGCCAGGCAGTGAACAAGGGCGCCGAGGACGCCCCGACGACCTCGTAACCGCGGGCCGCGTATGCTGAGGGCGTCCCGAACGCCGCAGCGACCCCTCCCGAGGAACGCCCATGCTCGTCGCCCTGGCCGGCGGGGTCGGCGCCGCCCGCTTCCTGCGCGGCCTGCTCCGCGTCCACGACCCCGGCGACCTGCTGGTCGTCGGCAACACCGGGGACGACCTGCGCCTGCACGGCCTGGCGATCTCCCCCGACCTGGACTCGGTCGCCTACACCCTGGCCGGCCTGGCCGACGAGGAGCGCGGCTGGGGGCTGGCCGGCGAGACCTGGAACGTCATGGAGGGGCTGCGCCGCCTCGGCGAGCCGGCCTGGTTCGCCCTCGGCGACCGCGACCTCGCCACCCACCTGCTGCGCAGCCGGCTGCTGGCCGAGGGCGCCACCCTCAGCGAGGCGACCGGCGAGGTCTGCCGGCGGCTGGGCGTGCCGGTGCGGCTGGTCCCCATGAGCGACCAGCCGGTGCGCACCCGGGTGGAGGTGGACGGCCCCGCCGGCCCGGAGGACCTCGGCTTCCAGGAGTGGTGGGTCGGCCGGCAGGCGCGCGACCCGGTGCGCCGCGTCCGCTTCGACGGGATCGAGCGGGCCCGGCCCGCGCCCGGCCTGCTGGAGGGCATCGCCGGCGCCGCTGGCATCCTGCTGTGCCCCTCCAACCCGGTGGTGTCGATCGCCCCGATCCTGGCCGTGCCCGGCCTGCGCGCGGCGGTGGAGGCGGCCGGCTGCCGCAAGGTGGCGGTCACCCCGATCGTGGGTGGCGCGCCCGTCCGCGGCATGGCCGACCGGCTGCTGCCGGCCTGGGGGGCGGAGGTGTCGGCCCGCGGGGTCGCCGGCCTGTACGCCGGGCTGGTCGACGCGTTCGTGCTGGACGCGGTCGACGCCGGGCAGGCCGCCGAGGTGGCCGCCATGGGGCTGCGGCCGGTGGTGGTCCCCACCCTGATGCACACCGTCGAGGACGCGGCCGCCCTCGCCAAGGCGGCCCTGGGCGCGCTGTGACGCCACCGGCCCTGCAGGTCTGGCCGCTGCCCGGCCTGCCCGAGGTGCGGCCGGGCGACGACCTGGCGCGGCTGCTGCTGGAGGCGGTGGCGGCGGCCGGCTGCGGGCTGGCCGACGGGGACGTGCTGGCGGTCACCTCCAAGGTGGTCGCCAAGGCCGAGGGCCGGCTGGTGCCGCTGCCCGCCGACCCGGCCGGGCGCGCGCGCGTCCAGCGGCAGGCGGTGGCCGGCGAGACCGTCCGTGTGGTGGCGCGGCGCGGCGACCTGGTGATCGCCGAGACCCGCCAGGGGCTGGTCGGCGCCAATGCCCTGGTCGACGCGTCCAACGCTGGCGCGGACGCGCTGGTGCTGCTGCCCGCCGACCCCGACGCCTCGGCGGCCCGGCTGCGCGCGGCGCTGGAGGCCGCCAGCGGGCGCGAGCTGGCCGTGGTGGTCACCGACACGCTCGGCCGGCCGTGGCGGCTGGGCCAGACCGACGTGGCGGTCGGGCTGGCCGGGATGGGGGCGCTGGAGGACTGGCGGGGCCGGCCCGACGGTGACGGCCGGCTGCTGCAGGTGACCGAGGTGGCGGTCGCCGACGAGGCGGCGGCAGCCGCCGACCTGGTCAAGGGCAAGGCGGCGCGCATCCCGGCGGCGCTGCTGCGCGGCGTGCCCCGCCCCAAGGGCGACGGCCGCGCCCGCGACCTGGTCCGCCCGCCCGCCGACGACCTGTTCCGCACCGCCGGCACGGCCGAGGACCTGCTCGCCTTCCTGGAGGGGCCGGCGGAGACGGCCGGGTTCCTCGCCGAGCCGGTCGAGCCGGCCGCGGTGGAGCGTGCCGCGGCCGCCGCGGCCGCCGCCGTCCCCCGGCTGCGGCTGGTCGAGGCCGCCTCGGCGGCGGCCCGGGCCGCCTGCCTGGCGGCCGCCGCTCCCCCACCGCCCCTCGGCGACGCGCCGCTGCTGCTGGTCCTCTGCCTCAACGGCCCGCCAGGGGCGGGCGAGGAGCTGGCGGCCGGCGCCGCCGCCGCCACGCTGCTGCTCGCCCTGCACGCGCAGGGCCTGGCCGGGGTCCTGTGGCGGGGCGGCGCGGCCGGGCTGGCCGGCGCGCTCGACCTGGAGGCCGGCTGGCGGCCGTTCGGCATGCTCGCCGCCGGCCGCCCCGACGGGCCGGCGGCGGCGCGCCCGCCCCGACCCGACCCGGCCGGGGTGCTGCTGCGCCGCTGACCCCTCAAGATCGGGGCATCACGCCATGGCCCGATGCGGGCCGGGAGGTTGGGGGGTTCGGGGGGAGGAGCTGGCTCCCCCCCGAATGAACCAACCCTCAACCCCGGCCCACGACCCGTGCCGGTTCCTCCCCCTCCTCGGCTGCCACCGCCGCCAACCGGCTGCGCCGGTACCCGTAGCCCCAGTAAACCACCAGGCCGACCGCCATCCACACCAGGAACCGGATCCAGGTCAGGTCGACCAGGTTGAGCATCAGGTAGGCGCAGGCCAGCACCGAAAGGACCGGCACCAGCGGCACCAGCGGGGTCCGGAAACCGCGCGGCAGGTCGGGCCGGGTGCGGCGCAGCACCAGCACGCCGACCGAGACCAGCACGAAGGCGAACAGCGTGCCGATGTTGACCAGGTCGGCCAGCTCGGTGAGCGGCACCAGCGCGGTGATCAGCGCCACCACCACGCCGACCAGGATCGCGATGAGGTAGGGCGTGCCGAAGCGGGGATGGACGCGGGCCAGGCCGGGCGGCAGCAGCCGGTCGCGGCTCATGGCGAACAGCACCCGGCTCTGGCCCATCAGCAGGGTCAGGATCACCGTGGTGATCCCCGCCAGGGCGCCGACCGAGATGATGTCGGCCGCCCACGACCTGCCGGTCAGCTTGAACGCCTCGGCCAGCGGCGCCTCCACGTTCAGCCGCTTGTAGCTCACCATGCCGGTGACCACCAGCGAGACCGTCACGTACAGCACCGTGCAGATCGCCAGCGAGCCGAGGATGCCGATCGGCAGGTCGCGTTGCGGCCGCCTGGTCTCCTCGGCGGTGGTGGCGACCACGTCGAAGCCGATGAACGCGAAGAACACCACCGCCGCGCCCAGCAGGATGCCGCCCGCCCCGAACGAGTGCGGCTGCTGGCCGGTGAGCAGCTGGATCAGCGGCGTGCCGCCGCCGGCGGCGTTGGCCGGCTTGACCGGCGACGCCGGCGGCGGGACGAACGGCCGCCAGTTGGCCGCCTTGACGGCGAGCCCGCCGGCGACGACGACGAACAGCACCACCGCCAGCTTGACGGCCACCACCACGGCGTTGACGTTGGAGCTCACCCTGACGCCGAGCACGCCCACGGCGGTGAGCAGCAACACGATGACCATGGCCGGCACGTTGAATGTGGCCGTCTCCCCGGCGATCGAGTCGGGCAGCTTCAGGCCGGCGTCCTGCAGCAGCAGCGCGAAGTAGCCCGACCAGCCCTTGGCCACCGCGGCCGCGCCCAGCGCCAGCTCCAGCAGCAGGTCCCAGCCGATGATCCAGGCGATCAGCTCGCCGAGGCTGGCGTAGGAGAACGTGTAGGCGCTGCCGGCCACCGGCACCGTGCTGGCGAACTCGGCGTAGCACAGGGCGGCCAGGGCGCAGGCGGCGCCGGCGGCCAGGAACGACAGCGACACGGCCGGCCCGGCCTTGCTGGCGGCGGCGATGCCGGTCAGCACGAAGATGCCGGTGCCCACGATCACCCCGATGCCGAAGACGGTCAGGTCCAGAGCCGACAGCGACCGGCGCAGGCGCTGCCCCTCTACCTCGGTGTCGCGGATGGACTGCTCGATCGACTTGGTCCGCAGGACCCCCATGCCATCACCTTCCGCAGGCGGTCATTCGGGCGCGGCTACCCGGCGAAGCAGGCCGTAGACGCATCCCGCCTATCCCACGACACCGGTCGATCCCGCAGGAACGTGCGATCTAGTAGTTCCAAACGATCCCGCTTACAGTCCTTGCATGGGTGAGCGGCGCCGGGCGGGCAAGCGCTCCCGGGACTTCTTCTGGGAGCGGCTCCGCGACCGTCCGATGCCCGGCGTACGGCTGGTCCTCGGCGGTGGCGACCGGCAGGCCGTCGCGGTCGACGCGGTGGAGCTGCTGGACGGTCGGCTGCCGCAGCCCGACGCCAGCCTGCTGTACGACCTGGTGAGCCGCTCGCCGCTGCGGCGGCCCGGCGACCACGTGCGGCTGGCGCAGATCGCCGACGAGCTGCGCGCCGCCGGGCTCGGCTGGACCCAGGTCGGCATCGACCTCGCCCGCGTGACCGCCAGCCTCGAGGAGCTGGCGCGCCAGGGCCGCCTCGGCGGGCGCCGGAGCTGACCCGCCCGGGCCCGGCGAAGCGGCGCCGGCAGCCCTAGAATCAGCGACGACCCGCCCGCAGCCCCGGAGACGCGACAGCATGCCCGACACCCGCAAGCCCAGGTCCCAGCAGCGGCCCAGCCAGGCCGGCAAGGGGAAGGGGAAGCCGTCCGGCAAGCTCGCCAAGGGCGCGGCGGCCAAGCGCCTGGCGCAGCAGCGGCGGCGGCAGCGGACGCTGGCCTGGAGCGGCACGGCGGTGGTGGTGGTCGCGGTGCTGGTCGGCGTGGTCGTCTGGCAGGGCCGCGACGACCCCTACAAGATCGACGCGCAGACGCTCGCCTCCGCCAGGCAGGCGGCCGGCTGCGGCGCCGTGCAGCAGTTCCCCCAGGCCGGCCGCACCCACATCGCGGCCAACCAGCAACCGTCGAACTGGAACTCCAACCCGCCCACCTCCGGCGACCACCTCGGCACCCCGCTGGCCCGCGGCGCCTACGACGCCGAGCAGGACGAGCGCGCGGTGGTCCACAACCTGGAGCACGGCTACGTGGTGATCCAGTACAAGAACCTCCCCGCCGACCAGGTCGAGCAGCTGCGCGACTACGTCCGCAAGCACCAGAACGACAAGCTGATCCTCAACCCCTACTCGGGGCTGCCCTCCGACGGGATGGCGCTGACCGCCTGGCAGCACCTGCAGACCTGCAAGCAGGGCAACGTCGACGTGGTCAGGGGGTTCGTCGCCGACTTCATGGTCCCGGTGGGGCGCCGCTCCACCGCCCCGGAGCCGGCCGCCGGCTAGCTTTCGCGGGCTGAGTCAAGGGTGAGGTGTGGGCAGGCCGAGGTGGGCCGGCGGTGCCGGCCGGGAGCGACGAGGCGATGGGTGGCTGCCCGAGATGGCCGAGAAGCGGCAGGCTGCTCAGGCGCCGTCAGCGCGGCGGGCTTTGGTGTGCGCCGTCGAGGTGGCCAGCGCGGGCGGGCGGCAAGCTAGGTTGCGCCGTCGTACGGCATAGCTAACAAGGCCGTCACCGCCCGCGACTGTGCCGGGCAGCACGATAGCGCGCTTCGTCGAAGGGCTGCTGGTTGTCAACAGGGCATGGCAGAGCCGGCAGGCGTGGCGGGCGAGGGCGACGCGGGCCTGAAGGGGTCTCATGCCGCGGCCGCGCAGCTCGCGGTCGCGCTCGCGGAAGCTCAACGAGTGTTGGGACAGGCCCCAGGCGATGCCATGAGGGCGTCGCGGTGCTCTGGCAGGCCTTGACGGGAGATGCGGCCGCGGCGGTGCAGGC